>JBGOYO010000049.1:0-11566 GCA_041479715.1 Anaerolineae bacterium | reverse complement strand
CAGGTCGTCCTCGCTGTGGTCGGCGATGAGCAGGTTCACCCGACCGGCAGTCATTTCCTGCAGGAGCCTGCCAGCCTCCCTGCCAGGTTTAGAGGCGAGACCAGATTGAAGCGCGGTCAGGGTATCAAAATACAGTTCATGAATCAGGGCACACTGCATATCACCGTACAGCGTCTGGCTTACCCGGCTGGTCGCTTCACGCCGCAGACCCGGGATATCTTCAGCGGCATGCAGGAAGCGCGGCCAGTAAACATGAAAATCAGGGTTGGAGGTTGATTCGACCAGGATGACCAATTTATACATGCGTCCATTATACTCTTGACGACAAAGAAGCAAAAATATTAGAAATAACATACCCATTCTTTCGTGGTATGATTCGAAAACCAAGGAACTTATAAATGGAAGACAAGATAACAATTATTGAAGGCCCGCCCCCAAACTTTGAAGATGTGCACGAGGGTTGGCCATTGGGCTTGAATGAAAGCCCTTCCCTGCACAAACTGGCGCTGACCCGCCTGCGCACCTTTAATGGACCGGCACTCGTCGAGCGGTGCTACCGCGCCTGGCGTAAACAAGAAGCCATCCAACTCGAATTCCGCGCCGCCGATGGATTGATTCACAAGACACCGATCGTAGCATCACGCACGATGGATGCTGACGACGGGCAGCTCATCTTTTTGTGGGTGCGCTTCACCGAGCAGGAAGCGCTCATCGAATTGGGCGCGGACGACGACCAATACGGCCTTGACGATGATGACCAGGAGCCACCAGAATAGCTCGTTTTCATGACCAATGAGAACAGGCGGGTTGATGACACCGCCTGTTCTTTGTTTAAGCGGAATAAGCATTAAAATAATCCTGGGAGGATATCCAATGGCTGATCTAATCACTACCGAAGATAAAGATGGAATTTTTGTGATCACGATGGACCATCCCAAGGCGAACGCCCTCACCCTTGAGATGGTCGGACTGCTGCAGGGAGCATTCAAGGAGGCTGCCCGGCAAAAACAGACGCGGGTGGTGGTTCTCAGGGGGGCAGGCGATCACTTCAGCGCTGGGCAGGATGTATATGAAATCGTCCAAGCCGAAGGTGAGTCATACCGCCAGCACCTGCTCGAAACCTATAATCCCCTGGTCCTGCAGATCAGGCGACTGGATCGACCCGTTTTGGCAGAAATCAACGGCACTGTAGCCGGGGCTGCTTTGGGTCTGGCATTGGCTTGCGATCTGCGGATTGCGAGCGAGGAGGCGCGCTTTGTGGTCGGGTTCCTCGGTATCGGTCTGGCGCTTGATTCAGCTGTTTCGTTGTTCCTGCCGGCATTGATCGGCTTGGGGCGGGCGACGGAGGCTGCTTTCACGAATAAACCGATCAGCGCGCAGCAAGCCCTGGAATGGGGTTTGGTCAACCACCTGGTACCCTCAGCTGAGCTGCACACCAGCGCCCTCCAAATGGCGAAGTCTCTGGCTATGGGGCCAGTCCACAGCATGGGATTAGCCAAGCGGGATTTTAACAAAGCCATTTACCCCCAGCTGGAGCAGGTGTTGGATTATGAGGCTCATAACCAGGAGATTGCACGTAGGGGAACCGAACATAAGGAAGGCGTTAATGCTTTCGTGGAGAAGAGGAACCCGAACTGGGAAGATAGCTAACCCTTATTTATGAAAATTGCGGCAATGGTGAGGAAGAAAAACAAGGCAAACACCGCCGTGCCTGCTATTATTACTTCCCGATTGCTGCGTACGTTTACTACGGCGTTGGTTTGTATGAGCTCCTGCCTACGCAGTAATGGTCCGCCGAACCAGGCAAATAAAGTCCCACCGATCAGCCCACCTATATGCCCCCAGATGTCAATACCGGGTATGGTTACCCCAATAACCATGTTGACTGCCGCGATAATGATTACTTGAGTTAAGGCGCGGCGGGCGATGCTACCGAATACTTCACGATTCTGGTATATGAGCACTCCTTCTGCACCAAGCAAGCCAAATATGGCGGTGGATGCTCCCAGCGATGGGCTTTGCGTGAACATGAATGACATCACATTACCCGCAAAGCCACTTACCATAAACAGGCTCAGGTAGCGCCAACGACCATAAAACCGTTCAAGGGTTGGTCCAATTACGAAAAGCGCATACATGTTAAAAACAAGATGCAGGGGGTTTGTAACCGAATGTAAAAAAATAGGAGTAATCAACCGCCAGAATTGCCCTGCCATGATCAAAGTATTATCTTTGACGCCAATCGCGGCCGGAAGGTCAACCTGTAACAAATTATAGCTGGCAAATTGAAGGAGGTACACCGCCACACAAATACCGATCAGCACATAGGTCACATATGGACGAAAAGCGGGCCGCATCGACATTTGGCCCGTAGATACTCCAGGCGGATAAGAGCTGCCCTGAGGGGTCGGCTGATCCTGGTTCATAAGGTGACCACGCGTTGTTTTACCCGGTGGTGTTCGGCAATAATGATCGAAATAATGGTATCGACGGTCTCTTCGAGGTGGAGCTCGCGGTTGATGACCACGTAGTCAAATGAGTTAATATGCATCATCTCCTGTTTGGCGGTGGTGATGCGCACTTTTAATCCATCCGGCGTCTCGGTTTTTCGCTCCTGGAGTCGGCTGATCATCTCGTCTTCATCCTGAGGAGATAGGAAGATCATCAATGCATCCGGGCACAGCTGGCGGATAGTTTCGGCGCCTTGCACATCCAGGCGCATGACCACATCGTTCCCACTGGCCAAGGCATCTCTCACCTGAGCTCTGGGGATACCCTTATAATCGTTATAAACTAACGCATACTCCAACAGCTCACCTTTTTCGATCATCTGCGTAAACTCAGCTGGCGAAAAGAAGAAATAATCCCTGCCATGGACTTCATTGGGGCGTGGTGGGCGGGTGGTGGCGGTGATCACGAATTGAAAGTGTAGGTCCCTTTCCTTCATCCTCTGGATGATCGTATCCTTCCCCACTCCCGAGGGACCCGAAATCACGATCAGCAGAGGGTCAGTATGGCGCGAGGCGTATTTAAATAAGGTCATAGAATTCTCCGCAAACAAGCATTATAATTCAGCCTTGCTCCGCTTGCGAGCAATTACTCACCGGCATTTTTGGAGACGGAGTCAAAACATGCCAATGTACCAATATCGATGTCTGAATTGTAAAAAACGTTTCGAGCTATTTCTATCCTACAAGGAATACGGCGTCAAAGCTGTCAACTGCCCCCACTGCTCCAGCGACCAGGTGCAAAGACGGATCGGACGCATCCGCATCGCCAAGTCGGAAGAAAGCCGATTGGACTCGCTTACCGATCCCACCGGTCTGGAAGGTCTTGAGAATGACCCAAAGGCTCTTGGGAAAATGATGCGTAAAATGGGTAACGAGATGGGTGAAGAAGTTGGACCGGAGTTCGATGAAGTGGTCGACCGGCTGGAGGCAGGACAGAGCCCGGAGGATATCGAAAAAGCGATTCCTGACCTGGAGGGAGGAGCCGGCGGGATGGGAGATGATGGGGATTTTTAAGCGACTGACGAATTCAGGAGCGAATTTTTAACCTCTCAGCCACTACTCGCCGCAGCTCATCCTGAACTTTTTTAGGGCTGTGAGATGCATCGATCACTTCCCAGCGTTCGGGTTCGGCTTGCACCAGCTGAATATATCCCTGGCGTACGCGCTGGTGGAATTCCAGGTCATATGCATCCAGGCGGTTCCATTCCCCCTTCAATTCCTTGCGGCGTAAGCCTGTTTCGACATCCACATCCAGCAGGATGGTCAGGTCGGGTTTCAACCCGCCTGTGGCGAAAGTCACCAGCACGCGCAGCGATTCAATATCAATTTGATGACCATACCCCTGGTAAGCCAGGGTCGAATCGGCATAACGGTCACTGAGTACCACGCCGCCCGAACTCAAGTGAGGCTTTATCACCTGTTCGACCAGCTGGGCGCGCGAAGCCTGGAAAAGCAGGATTTCGGTGCGCGGGTTCATCTCCTTGTTTTCAAGGGTATGTAATACCGTGCGGATCTGCTCGCTGATGGACGTGCCGCCAGGCTCGCGGGTGGTCAAAACATTAAAGCCATGCTGGCGCAGATATTCCGCCAGGATGGGTAGCTGGGAAGTCTTTCCGCTGCCTTCAGGACCTTCGAGGGTGATAAACATGGTGGTTAATCTCTAAAAATCCTGACTCGCCGGTATGGTTCCTTTCCGTAAGAATGTGAGGTCAGGTTTGCCTGGCGCGCCATCTGGTGTTGCAGGCGGCGGATGTAGGCTGTGGCTGGAGGTAGCTCAACATAGCGCTCTCCATTCAGCACGGCGTCAATGGCTGCCTGGGTATTTTGCATGGCCGGCTCCATACCGCGCTCCTCGGCGACCGTGGATGACAGGTTGTACAAATCACTCAGGAAATGCTGCATCTGGTTGACGGTGTTGGCCCGCAGGACATAGATCGGCATGCCGCGGTTCTCGGCATCGGTCACCGGATGCTGGCGGCTGCGATAATAAGACCGCAGAGTGACCAGGACTTGTGCCTGCTCCAATTCATTCACCACCACTGCCGGCACGCCCAAATACTTGGCCGCCTGGATCAAACGGTTGCGGGCCACGCCATACGGATAGATTTTTATGGACTGCAGCGTGGACAGATCCTGGCCTGTGACTGCCTCATCCCGGCTGTCAGGCAGCTCTTCAGGACGTGCCCGGGCTTCCGCCACCGGGAGACCCCTGTCTTTACCAAATTCAATCGGCTGGCGAGAAAAACCCTGTGCGCCAATATTCCTTTTGGCGGGTGGGGTTGAATGCTCGATATGGATCTCTCCGCTTTCATCACGGTAGCGTAGCTCGGGTGGGGTAGGATAGCCACGCAGGAGTGCGTCGACTGAATCACCGACATCCATGTGGACTGCCAGGCGGTCGCGGGTTTGAATCTCGATGAGCATATCGAAGGTGGGTGGAGAGCGTCGCTCGAGTACAGTTTTTTGTGTGCCGCGCCGGCGTGCTTCTTCATCAGAAAGTGTGACCGATTCGATTCCTCCCACCAGGTCGGATAAAGTGGGATTGAGCAGCAGGTTTTCGAGGGAGTTCCCATGCGCCGTGCCGATAAGCTGCACACCCCGTTCGGCGATCGTACGGGCGGCTGCGGCCTCAAGCTCACGACCGATCTCATCGATCACAATCACCTCGGGATTATGGTTTTCCACTGCTTCGATCATCACCTCATGTTGCAATGCAGGCGTGGAGACCTGCATACGGCGGGCGCGGCCAACTGCAGGGTGAGGGACATCACCGTCCCCACCGATTTCATTCGATGTATCGACAATCACCACCCGTTTTTTCTCAGCCAGCAGGCGGGCGGCTTCCCGAAGCATCGTCGTTTTACCTATCCCCGGGCGACCGAGGAGCAACAAACTCTTGCCGCTTTCGATCAAATCTTGAATGATGTCCGTCGTGCCATACACGGCGCGCCCAACCCGGCAGGTCAACCCAACGATATCCCCTCGGCGGTTGCGGATAGCAGCGATGCGGTGCAGCGTGCGCTCCATACCGGCACGATTATCGGTATCGAAGGCGCTGATGCGCTCGACCACATACCCAATATCGGCATGAGTCACTTCGACCTGGCTTAGTGTCTCCTCACGGTCGATATAACGTGCCGTAGGTACCCGCCCAAGATCGAGGATCACTTCCAGCAGATCATCCGAGCGGTTGATGATCGTCAATTGGCTGGCCACATTGGGTGGCAGCACATTCAATAAGACATCCAAATTATCAGTAATTCGTTTTCTCGTCATAATTATCCTAAAGAAATCCCCTAAAGGAATCCTTTTGAGTTTATGATATAGAATTTGCCCCCGACTGCCTTTCAACTTCTGTAGGTTCCTGGTAGCGGGATTCATTTATATTGGCTATCGGAGCAGTAGGCTCTGCACGTGTGCCATTCATGGTGGGCACCTTGTAAGCCTGGCTAACCCGTTGGGCAACTGTCAGGTGCCGCACCATCACAGCCTGCACCGGACCCGGTTGAGCGCCCATTGCCTCGATGGCTGACTCCAACCAGGATTGGTAGGAGCGGACGCAGAGGTATAGCGGACGGTTGCCTCGATTGGGTAAATCGTGCAGTAGATGCACCAGGGAGCAGTCGTAGTCCCCCACATCGGGGTGGATAAACGGCTGTAACCAGATCCCATACCGCCCATATTTCAGCTCAACGAAGGCAAGGACATCATCACCTTTGTAAAGAACGACCCCTTTCAGATTCTTTTTGGGCTGCGGCTCGACCTGCTGGACTAAACCAGGGACCACATTGCAGTATAACGAACGCACGCCGATCGCATCCCTGGACATCATGGTTCTCCAGGGTACTGGTTCCTGATCACCCAGCGGCGGTCCATCCAGGCGCCAGATTCGCTGGCGAGCATAGATCGCAAATCCTGCCCGATGCAGCAGCTGGAAGACTTGGCTGCTCTCATTTACATCCGCCAGGATGTGGAATGCACCCTTCTTCCCCATCTGCATAGCCATAAAATCTGACAGTGCCGCCAACCCGGGTTGATCGATCGCATCTTCGGGTGCCAGGAAGGAAAGGCGGGCATAAGAGGTTCCAGTGGTATAGGTTATCTGCCCAATTAAAGGCGACCCTGATGGTGAGTCTTGATTGCTGCGATAGGTGAACATGCGGGTGGAGGGCCCAAGGAAGTAAAGGAGAGCACCCATGGGAATGACCGATGTGCCGTGGATCAGCGCACGGGTGCTATCCAGGAATATACCGCGGTTCAGGTAACCACGCAGGAGCGCTAAATCACGCCAATCAAATGGGCGAATGTTCATGCTGCCAGCTGCAAGAAGTAGCGGTGAAAGCGGTCATCATTGGTCAGCTCGGGGTGAAAAGCTGTCGCCAACAAATGTCCCTGCTGGGCTGCCACAATCCTTCCGTCAGATAGTTTGGCCAATATGCACGCCTCAGCTTGCACAGATTCGATCAAGGGGGCGCGGATGAAGACGGCATGGAATGGTTTCTGCTCGGGATCAACTTCCAGCAGGGTGGGGATATCCAAATCAACTTCAAAGCTGTCCACCTGCCGGCCGAATGCATTGCGTTCCACGGTAATGTCCATCAATTGGAGCAAAGGTTGGTTGCGATGGGCATCCCTTGACATGAAAATCGCCCCGGCACAGGTGCCCCAGATGGCGTTCTGCTCACCGAACTTACACAAGGGTTCCATTAATCCATAACTGACCGCCAGCTTGGCAATGGTGGTCGATTCACCGCCTGGGATGATCAGACCACTCAAGCCTGCAAGCTGCTCTGGCAGGCGTACCTCAACTACCGTGACGCCTAAACGCTTAAGCATCACGCCATGTTCGGCAAAATCGCCTTGTAAGGCTAAGATACCAATACGCATTTACCAACCACGCCCAGCCAGCCGTTCCACCTCGGGTATCGTGGAAACATTGCGTCCCACCATGGGCTCGCCAAGATTTCGACTTACTTCCGCCAGGATATAGGGGTCATTGAAGTGGGTCGTCGCTTTGACGATCGCATTGGCGCGCTTGGCAGGGTCACTGGATTTAAAGATACCCGACCCGACGAATACCCCATCCACGCCCAGCTGCATCATTAGGGCCGCATCAGCGGGGGTGGCGATCCCGCCGGCGGCGAAATTCACCACCGGCAGCCTGCCCTCCAGGCGGGTTTGGACGACCAGCTCGTAGGGCGCCCCGATTTCCTTCGAAAATGCCATCAGCTCTTCTTCCGGCAGGTTTTGCAGTCGACGGATTTCACCCATCACGGTGCGGGCGTGCCTGACCGCTTCAACCACATCACCAGTACCGGCTTCACCCTTGGTGCGGATCATCGCCGCTCCTTCTCCAATTCGCCGCAGGGCTTCACCCAGGTTGCGGCATCCACACACAAAGGGGACCTTGAAATCGTGTTTGTAAATATGATGTTCTTCATCGGCCGGAGTCAGGACTTCCGATTCGTCGATGTAGTCGACCCCGATGGCTTCCAAGATTTGGGCTTCAGCGAAATGACCGATGCGGCATTTTGCCATCACCGGGATGGATACAGCATCCATGATCTGAAGGATCAGCTCGGGATCGCTCATACGCGCCACACCACCCTGGGCACGAATATCCGCAGGGACGCGTTCCAGTGCCATCACCGCCACGGCGCCGGCATCCTCGGCGATTTTCGCATGCTCAGCTGTGACCACATCCATGATCACGCCCCCTTTGAGCATCTGAGCTAAACCTTTCTTGACGGTAAATGTATTAGCTTGTCCTTCCATAAGATCAACCTCCTGAAATCAAGAACAGACTCCCGTGCTCTACCAGCAACGCCAGTCTTGCAATGAATATATATATGTTATTCCTACCGCATTCTACCACGCGCCATGAGGCATGGCAATCCGTCGAGCGTTTACCCTGAACGTCTCGGCTCTTGTATCCTGATCGATATTTTGTTACAGTTAAGCTACGTCCGGAATAGAAGGAGAAGATTCAATGGACCTGATCAGCGTAAAAATTGAAAAACCCGAGGAGATCAATTTTATCCTCGGCCAATCGCATTTCATCAAGACTGTAGAGGATGTACACGAAGCCCTGGTCAATGCTGT
Organism: Anaerolineae bacterium; assembly: GCA_041479715.1. Lineage (GTDB taxonomy): Bacteria > Chloroflexota > Anaerolineae > Anaerolineales > UBA4823 > FEB-25. The sequence goes on along the minus strand of JBGOYO010000049.1, from coordinate 2,954 downwards.
GCCAGGGATCAAGTTCGGGGTCGCCTTTTGTGAAGCCTCCGGAAAATGCCTGATCCGTTGGAGCGGTACGGATGATGCTATGCTTGACCTGGCGCGCAGGAATGCGCGGGCGATCGGCGCCGGGCACAGTTTTATCATCTTCCTGGGAGAAGGTTTTTACCCGGTGAATGTGTTAAATGCGATCAAATCAGTCCCTGAGGTATGCTGCATCTTCTGTGCAACCGCTAACCCGGTGGAAGTACTGGTTGCGGAGACCGAATTAGGGCGGGGAATACTGGGCGTGGTGGATGGCTCTTCTCCTGCGGGGGTCGAGACGGACGAAGACATCGCCTGGCGCAAAGGCTTTTTAAGGATGATCGGATATAAACTGTAGAAATGACTGGATATGGCGGATGAAGTTATCGCTTCAACCATGAAACCGGTTGTGACTTGACGATCACTCGCCCATAATATCGGCTGAAGGCTCAACCGCGCAGTTTTTTGCCTTGAGTCAGCTGGGAGAGCGCTTTTTCAATCCGATTGCTGCGCGTCTCTTCAAGTTTAGCGCTCAAGATCCAATCCACGTAAAGCTTCTGCTGCGAGTAGGAGAGCTTTTCAAAACCGATCATCGCTTCAGGCTGATTTTCCAAGGCCCGGCGCAGGTCGTCTGGGATGACCACCTGACGTTCTTCCAGGTCAAGCTCCAGGGTAACCTTTACCGAATCTCCCACCACTTTCTTAATCTGGTCGCGGATGTCCTTCCCGACTACCAGGTAATGCGAGCCATCGCCCATGGGAAGCGCTGTACTGCGGTAGGGGTAGCCTTCGATTGTCCCCTTTACCTTAACCTGCCCCTTGGAACCGAAGGATGAGGATACTTCGCTGGGGATATTGAGATAGGTCCAGGTCCCCGCCCCTTCAGGCCGGATCAGAACAGCCTCGAACGAATATTCAGCCATAAAAAACTCCTTATACCCTCACCATCAGCAAATAGATTAAGAGACCTACTCAAACCAATTGATCGGCATCCAGGCAATACCTCTCCTATTTTAATTCAAATAGAAGTTGGTTGACAATTCCATTAGTTGTGCTATAATTCTATTATACTATTGTTATAGTATAATAGATTAATCGAAGGTGTACCAGCCGACTATGGAAATCCGCATTGATAGAATCAGCCGTGTGCCTATCTACGACCAGATCAAGGAACAGATCAAGGGTCTGATCCATGCCGGGCAGATCAAGACTGGCGACCAGCTGCCGACCATCCGGGAATTATCAGTGGACCTGTCGGTAAATTTCAACACTGTCGCTCTAGCGTACCGCGACCTGGCCAACGAAGGGGTGATCATCACCGAGCGCGGTAAGGGCACTTTCGTCGCCAGCACCCCCGGTGAAGAGGAAATGCAGACCATTCGCCGGGAAAAACTGGCCAATTTACTGGCGGTGTTGTTCCGTGAAACCGAGCGCCTGGGGTACACCCAAGAAGAAGTGGGGAGGGCGTTTACCGACCAGATCAAAAAAGTGATCAGCTAAACAGCTGCTAAAAATATGAAAGTGAGGCACAAATGAAAAAACAATCTGACAGCTCTAACAGCTCAAGCACAAAACCGAAATCCAACCTGCAGATCAGCGGGGTAGGCTGGTTCCTTTTCTTCATCATTCTCATCTTGGGAATTGGTGGGACAATTCTAATGGATGAGAACGGGATTCCTCAAAACATAGCTGTTCCGTACCTGGTGATCATGGGTTTAATTGCCACATACATCCTATTTGCTGTGAAGGTTGCTTCACAATGGGAGAAAGCAGTCGTCTTGCACTTTGGAAAATTCCACAACTTAAGGGGTCCGGGGATGTTCTGGATCGTCCCCATTGTCGACAGTGTGGCCAACTGGATCGATCACCGGGTTACCGTGACCCCATTCTCGGCTGAAAAAACCTTAACCAAGGATACAGTCCCCGTAGATGTGGATGCGGTGCTGTTCTGGTTGGTATGGGATGCTCAGAAAGCAGCCCTTGAAGTAGCCGATTATACCGCAGCCATCTCATGGGCGGCGCAGACCGCATTACGCGAGATTATCGGGCAAATGACCCTGGCAGATATCCTGGTGGGGCGAGCCAAAATGGATGCCGATTTGCAGAAGATCATCGATGAGCGCACAACGCCATGGGGGATCACGGTGCAATCGGTTGAGATCCGTGATGTAATCATTCCGCCAGACCTGGAGGACGCCATGTCTCGCCAGGCACAAGCCGAGCGCGAGCGCCAGGCGCGCGTGATCCTGGGTGAGTCGGAGCAGCAGATCGCCGCCAGCTTCGCCCAGGCAGCCGAAGCTTACATCAACAACCCAACCGCCTTGCATCTGCGGGCGATGAACATGCTGTTCGAAGGCTTAAAGCAGAAGGGTGCCCTGGTCATCGTGCCCAGCAGTGCGGTGGATACGATGAATTTAGGCAGCATGAGCGGCCTGGCAGCATTAGGATTCGGCCAGGTTGCCAAGAACAAGGATTCATCCACACCTTCGGGTGAGAAATAAAAAGGTACATTAAGACGGACGAGACACCGTTCATCGAAGCCAAAGACTTGCGCCGTAGTTTCAATGACTTCGAAGCGAGCGCAGGGGTTAGCTTCCAGGTAGAGGGTGGTGAGGTGTTCGGGCTGCTTGGTCCCAATGGCGCCGGGAAAATCACCACCATCCGCCTGCTGACCGGTCAGATAGACCCAAGTGGGGGATGGGCGCGGGTGGCAGGTTGTTATGTGGTCCAGGACCGTTAACATCCGAAAGCCCTCATTGGCGTAATCTTTGAAGAACGAAACCTATATGACCGCTTAACGCGCTCAACAACCTGCGCTTCAGCTGCTGGCTATACAACCCACCAGAGAGCCGTATCACGGAGCTATTGGAGCTGGTGCACCTTGAAGAACGTGCCAAAAATCCCGTCCGAACCTACTCAAACGGGATAAAACAGCGGCT
>JBGOYO010000048.1:0-11729 GCA_041479715.1 Anaerolineae bacterium | reverse complement strand
TCATCAGCAAGAATGCGGATTAAATCGATGGGTAGATTTGGAGATGTTTGCGAAGCGGATAATGTTTGAATAAGATTTTCCATACGGCTGAAGCGGTTTAAGGTTCCGTGCGGCTGTTTATCCGCATCACCTAAAGTTAGATCTTCGCAAGCACAATAATGATTTGTTCCAACAATCCAGCCATTGGATGGTTCCCGTTTATAATACTTTGAGCATAAGCACTCGAAAAGAGCGAACTCATTCTTTTTCCCATCCACTGCAAATAATAACATGCCACCATCTCTATCAGTTTCGTTGAGTAGATTTTCCACATCGCTAATGCAACGACAAAGTTCCAGTGCTTCTGTTAGAAATACATAGGCAGGGAAATGACGTTTAGTTGACGAAGGTTGATCCCAAGAGATCAGGAGAGAAGTATGGAAAAAGCAGATATAGGTTTGATCGGATTGGGTGTGATGGGGCAGAACCTGGTGTTAAATATGAATGACCACGGTTTCAGGGTGGCCGTGTTCAACCGCACACTATCCAAGGTGGATGATTTTATGCGAAGCGACGCCAAGGATACCCGGGTGATCGGCAGCCATTCACTGGAAGAATTAATCAACTGCTTGAGCAAGCCCCGTCGGGTAATGCTGATGATCCAGGCGGGAAAGCCGGTGGACGATTTCATCGACATGCTGATCCAATACATGGAGCCAGGGGATATCATCATCGATGGGGGCAACTCGAATTACAACGACACCATCCGCCGCACAGGTTATGTAGAATCGAAGGGATTATTGTATATCGGAATGGGGGTCTCCGGCGGTGAAGAAGGCGCGCGACACGGCCCATCGATGATGCCGGGTGGCTCAGCTGCCGCCTGGCCGCTCATCAAACCGATTTTCCAGGCTATCGCAGCCAAGGTGAAGCGTCCGGATGGGGGTGAGGATGCCTGCTGCGACTGGGTGGGCGAAAATGGCGCCGGACATTACGTCAAGATGGTGCACAACGGGATCGAGTATGGTGATATGCAGCTCATATGCGAGGCATATCAACTTATGCACGAAGGCCTGGGGCTTTTACCGGATCAAATGAGCCAGATCCTCGATGGATGGAACCGAGGCAAACTCGAATCCTACCTGATCGAAATCAGCCGCGACATCCTGGCATATAAGGATGAGACAGGCAGTCCATTGGTGGAAAAAATCCTGGACGTGGCTGAGCAAAAAGGCACCGGCAAATGGACGGGCATCTCAGCGTTGGATATGGGAGTGCCGCTCACGATGGTGGTCGAAGCGGTGTTCGGGCGGGCGCTTTCATCGTTGAAGGATGAACGCAGTGCGGCGGCGAAGGTGTTATCAGGCCCTCAACCATGGATTAAAAGCAAGCAGGCTTCCTTCATACGCGACCTGGAACAGGCCGTATACGCCTCAAAAATCATGTCATACACCCAAGGGAATATGCTGTTCAAGGTAGCTGCCAAGGAGTATGGGTGGAACTTGAATTACGGTGGCATCGCACTGATGTGGCGAGGCGGCTGCATTATCCGGTCTGCCTTCCTTGGAAAGATCAAGGAAGCATATGATACACACCCAGGGTTGGAAAACCTGCTGCTTGCCCCGTATTTTATAAAGCAAGTCGAGTCAGCTCAGGCGGGATGGAGACGGGTGGTAGCGAAGGCGGTGAAAGCCGGCATCCCGACACCGGCGATGTCAAGCGCGCTGGCATTCTTTGATGGTTATCGGCACGCACGCCTGCCAGCCAACCTGCTGCAGGCACAGCGGGACTACTTCGGCGCGCATACGTATCAGAGAGTGGACAGGCCGCGCGGCGAATATTTCCACACCAATTGGACGGGCCACGGTGGCGATGTGACCTCAACCGTGTGGCAGCAGACGTAATCGGATTCCAACTACTCAGGCTGGTAATGAAGTGGTGATCCTGAGGCGGAGGCTGGAGAGAATAGGGAGAGGTCTCGTTAGTACCGATTGGTGATCTTCAATAAATAGAGCTTCTCCGCTGTATAATTATAGTAAAATGGTCGGAATTAGGGGAAATTACTGAAATCATCTCTATAGGCGGAGGATATGGAAACCTATCCAGATGATTTCAGATTACGAAGGAGATACAGCAATGCAAAAAATAATGACCTGTATGTGGTTTAATAACCAGGCTGAAGAAGCAGCGATATTTTATACCTCCATATTCAAAAACTCAAAATTAGATCAAGTCTCCTACTATGGAGATGCAGGACCGGGACAAAAGGGATCGGTCTTGACAGTCACGTTTGAACTGAATGGGCAGGAAATGATGGCTTTGAATGGAGGACCGGAATATAAATTTACCCCGGCGATTTCCCTGTTCGTGAACTGTGAAGACCAGCAAGAAGTGGACCATTACTGGGAAAAGCTCTCCGAGGGCGGTGAAAAAAGGCCTTGCGGTTGGCTGACGGATAAATTCGGAGTTTCCTGGCAAATCGTCCCCACCATTTTAGGAGTCCTGATGAGTGATAAGGATGAAAGTAAAGCTGCCAGGGTGATGCAAGCGATGTTGCAGATGAGTAAACTAGATATAAATCTGCTTCAGCAGGCATATCGGGAAGGCTGACAGCAGAATAGTTTTATTTTATTGTCTGATCGCTCTATTGATTCTCGGTAAGTAGTTCAGGGCAGGTGAACCGATTATTCAACGTGTAGTGCTGAATAAAGAATTTCCTATATTACATAAAAGCTGGAATCCTATCAATTCTGTTGGTAATGCAATGGACGGGATTTATGTGATGGGTTAATTGTATAATGGCATTTGAAAAGCACTCCACGGAGGAAGTAATGCCAGAGAAAAAGACGATCGAGGATATCCTGGTCCAACCCAAAGCCGCCGAAGATTTGGATATTCCCCAGAATATCCTCATCGATATCCTCTTGCGTCTGTTGTATACGGAAGGGAATGTCGATTTCCGGCGCATGTCACAGGTGATGCGAGTGCCATACGCGTTAGAGCAATTGTTGGATTGGCTACGCAAGGAGCACCTGGTCGAAGTATCGCAATCCTCAGCGTCGTTTGGCCCGCTTAACTATATCTATAAACTTACCGGACCGGGGGAAGACCGGGCGCGAGAATCGATGGAACGGTGCCAATATGTCGGCCCCGTGCCTGTCCCGGTCCATCGCTACAGCGAGGCGATCGAACTTCAGACCGTCGGGTCACGGTTAGTAAAGCCGGAACAGGTAAAAAATGCGTTAAGTGATTTGGTACTGCCGGAGGATTTTCATCGAAAAATTGGTCCTGCGATCAATTCCGCCTCGTCACTGTTTCTCTATGGTCCGCCCGGGAACGGCAAAACGACCATATCCATGCACATTTCTGAGCTAATCAGCGGAACTGAACCGATCTGGCTACCATATGCGTTGACTGCGGGTGGCCAAATTATCCAGATCTACGACCGGCTGTTCCACAAGGAAATCGAACGGGATACCAAGAGCACGCTGGATGGCAGATGGGGTTTATTCAAACGACCGTCGGTGGTGGTGGGTGGTGAGATGAAGCTTGAATCACTTGACCTGCGCTGGGACCCGCTGGCAAATTTCTATGAAGCACCCCTGCAGCTCAAAGCCAATGGGGGAGTATTTTTAATCGATGATTTTGGACGACAGCAAGCCAGCCCGATCGAGCTGTTAAACCGATGGATCATGCCATTGGAAAACGGGGTCGATTTCCTGCGGCTGCGCACCGGGCAGACTCTGGTGATCCCTTTCCGGGCTTTAATCATTTTCTGCACGAACCTGGACCCATTTAACCTGGCTGATGAAGCATTTTTCAGACGAATCCAAATGAAGGTGGGGATATTCAACCCGGATGAATCCAACTACAGGATAATTTTTCAGCGAGTATGCCGCCAGATGCAGATCCACTTTGATGAAAGCAGTTACGCACATTTGATCGACAGGTGGTACCGGAAGGGTGACCGGGCATTCCAAGCAGTCCACCCGAGGGATATACTCACCATCATCAGAGCGGTATGCTCGTACGTGGGCAGAGAAATTTTCTTAACTCCGGAAGTGATCGACGAAGCGTGTGAAATTTATTTCGTCAAACATTAGTTATTACCTCCATCCATGAATTCCATCTCTCAACCGCACCGGCTGCTCATTTTGTCACAACATTCTGAGACTTACCAACAATTAATCGAGCAAAAAAATCTGCCCGGATTATCCATTGCGGCTTTTGGGGACCCGAACCAGGTTATCGTGTCTGGCAACGAGTATGACCTTGTGTTTGGTGAACCGATCCTGGTCAGTCATGTGTTGAACTGCCGCAGAATGTGAGATGGGTGCAATCAAGCTGGGCAGGTGTTGAACCTTTAGTGCAACCCAACATGAGATGCGATTACCTCCTGACTAACATCCGGAAAGTATACGGGCGGATGATGGCAGAGTTTGTATTCGGTTACCTGCTAGCGATCGAGCGGCAGATCTTACCGAGGTGGCAATCGCAGCAGCACGGAGAATGGGATGATCGATCTTATGGCACACTCAACGGCAAGCTTTTCGGCCTGCTGGGTGTAGGGACGATCGGAGCACAGCTGGCGGCGACAGCCAGGCACTTTGGGATGCGCGTGTATGGTTACACACGGCAAAGTGAAACCTGCCGTGAAATTGATCAATATTTTCACGTAGGAAGCTCAAGCCAATTCCTGGAGGACCTGGATTACCTGGTATGCTGCCTGCCAGGCACCAATGCAACAAAAAGGATCGTTGACGCACAATTTTTAGCAAACCTGCCGCAAAAAGCATGGCTGATAAATGTCGGCCGGGGAAGCACTGTGGATGAAACTGCGTTGGCTGATGCATTGAACAACGGAAGCCTGGCAGGAGCGGTATTGGACGTCTTTACAGAAGAACCTCTGCCACGCGGGCACCCATTATGGTCAACTCCCAACACCTTCATCACATCTCATTCGGCGGCAAGAAATAACCCGACGGAAATTGTTACAGTATTCATAGAGAACTACATGCGCTTCATCCGTGGGGAGTGCCTTTTATACCAGGTGAACTTTGAGTTGGGATACTGATCAATCCTGTTTACTCATCCATCGGGGGCATGCATGGGTGATTTCGATAGATATTTACTGCCAGATGATTGTCCGCGCCTCTAACGGTCAGCGAAACAATTTCCCGGAGTCGCAAAATTCTTGGTCACCACTTGACCCAGGCAAGCCAAGGGGCTACAATTCAAAGGGCTATCATCGAATTCAGAATGCACCAAGGAGACAGGCATGGATGATTTTTTATTCCGCGGAAATCTGGCACAGCTAGATCCCGCAATTTATGAATTAACCCAATTAGAAGCTGAAAGACAATATCGAAAACTGATCCTGATCCCGAGTGAGAGCCAGGCACCTATGGCGGTGCGGGAGGCCCTCTCTTCTGCGTTCCAGAACATCTACGCCGAGGGCTACCCACGTGAAGAAACGCGCCTAATGGACGAGAATGAGATCATGGATTTTCCGGCGCGACTGGTCAATTTCAGACGCTATGCTGACAAGCGATACTACAAAGGAGTCGAGTATGCGGATACCATCGAAGAGCTAGCCCGCCGCAGGTGCGCTGAGCTATTTGCAAACGACATGGTAACTGCAGATGATATCTATGTTAATGTACAACCGCTTTCGGGCGCACCGGCGAATAATGCCGTGTATCATGCGCTGGTGGAGCCGGGTGCGACCATCATGGGTATGGACCTGCTGCATGGCGGTCACCTGACCCATGGCTCACCGGTGAACCGGTCAGGAAAATATTACCATGCGGTGCATTACTCGGTGGATCCTCAGACTGAGCAGATCAACTATGATGAAGTGGAAGAATTGGCGCGCAAGTATAAACCAAAGTTTATCATCGCCGGTTACTCTTCTTATCCATGGGCGGCTGATTGGGAACGCTTCCGGGAAATTGCAGATGAAGTGGGAGCCTATCTATTCGCAGATATCGCCCACGTGGCTGGGATGGTGGTGACCGGAGCATACCCGTCTCCAGTCGGATATGCGGATGTGATCACCTTCACCACACATAAGTCGTTATGCGGGCCAAGGGGAGCCTGTATCCTGACCTTTGATGAGAAAATGTCAAGGGACATCGACCGGGCGGTGTTCCCAGGCGAGCAGGGTGGGCCGCACGTCAATGCGTATGCTGGGATGGCGGTAGCGTTTAAAGTTGCGAAAACCGAGCAGTTCCGCCAGCTCCAACACCAGGTAGTGAAAAATTGTGCCGTCTTTACTGAACAATTGCGCGCAAGAGGATTTCGGATTGCTTATGGAGGCACCAATACCCACTTGATGAACCTGGCGTGCGGCACAGTTAGCGGAACGGACGGTACTGCTCTCTCCGGAGATATGGCCAGCCGGATCCTGGATATTGCCGGTATCGTGGTCAACCGCAATACCATTCCAGGCGATAAGGACGCTTCAGACCCATCGGGCATCCGCATGGGTACTCCCTGGGTGACCCAACGCGGCTTTAAGGAAGGAGAAATGAAGCAGCTGGCGGATATTATTGCCGATATCTTGCTATCCACCAAGCCGCATGGACGGATGGGCGCGAATGGGACCCTGCGCAGGGCAAAGGTCGATTTTTACACCCTGGAAGAGGCAAAAATCAAGGTGCGAAACCTGGCTCTGAGCGCAGGGATCGATTTTAGAGCTAGCCAACATACTTATCCCCATTTTTACTATATCGATGATGAGGCCAAGAACGGGGAATGGTCAGTAGTGGAGCTATCCGGTGAGAGGGTGAGGCTCTTCCTGAGCGAGGCTCTCTCGAGTGACATCGAGGTGTTGAAAGCAGGTGAAAGCCAGCCGACACGAATTTACACGCCTGACGGTCCGGTTGACGGGATGTTGAGCTGCATTGGCGTGTACCACTTCAGATTGACGATCCCATCAGCAAAGCATGGCGTCGTGATGGCGTGGCTGCGTGACCTTTCAGATGGGTATGTGGCATTTGACCAGGATGTGTTGAAGAAACTACCTGGTCTGACCGTCGTGGAAGAGTCGATAGGTCCGCCTGCAAAAATGATGCAAGGCGAGGCCATCGCCCACAAGCCCTACTTTATCGGCATGGGGGAGGGAACCGGTGAAGCACTGCCCAAGTTCATCTGGGCGGAGAAGGAAGGGGCATTAAAACGGACGCCGATGTATGAGACCCATAAGAAGCTGGGCGCCAAGATGATCACCTACGCAGGATGGGAGATGCCGGTCTGGTATACATCGGTGATGGAGGAACATTTAGCAGTCAGGCAGACTGCGGGAATATTTGATGTCGCTCATATGGGTGTGCTGCAGGTCGAAGGGCCTGATGCCCCGGCATTCCTGGACAGTGTGGTGGCAAATGATGTCAGCTACCTGTCTGTAGGTGAGTCGTGCTATACCCATTTTTTAGATCCGGATGCCAACGTGATCGATGACCTGATCATCTACAAGCGTGAGAATGAGAAAATGCTGATGGTGGTGAATGCGGCCAATTTCGATAAAGATTGGGCGTGGTTAAATGCAGTGAAAGAGGGGAGGGTAGCCGTCGACAACCAACGACCATGGACCAAGGTGTTTGGCCACCATGCTATGGTCCGCAATCTAAAAGATCCAAAAGAAGGAAGCGATATGCGTGTAGACATCGCACTTCAGGGACCCATGGCCAGGAAGATCCTGATGGGACTGGGATGTGATGAGGATACCCGTTGCTGCATCCGCTACCTCAAACGCACCCATATCTGCGAAGTATCCATGGGGGGGTTCGATTTGATCATATCGAGGACAGGATATACGGGCGAGAAGTTTTCATATGAGATATTCGTCCACCCGGGCAGGGCGGATGATTTATTCAATGCCATCCTGGAAATTGGAAAACATTATGGCATGAAACCGTGTGGGCTTGGGGCGCGTGACTCGCTGCGCACCGAAGCCGGTTTACCTCTTTATGGTCACGAGATGGGCGGCGAATTGAACCTGGGAGTGGCGGAAGCAGGGTTTGGTCAATATGTGAAGACGTATAAACCATGGTTCATCGGTCGGGAAGCGTTCATCGAGAAGGAAAAAGGACGCAAAGGAACACTGGTGCGCTTTACATTTGATGAAAAAGGCGTCAGAATGGCACACCTGGGTGACCCGGTGGTGGATTGGCGTGGAAAGGTCGTAGGCCACGTGAGCAGCTGCGCAGTGGACATGAACGGCTACCTGACAGGACAGGCGTATATCGATGCGAAGAGCGCAGAGAAGGGTGCGATTATTTATGTCTACCAGGGAGCTCCGAAGGACAGCAGCAAGATCCTGGGCGCCCTCAAAGTTGGCGACCGGGTGATCCTGCCCTCGCCAGCCCATATCCAGCGTCGTTTCCCGAAACTTTAGATGATTGAAACCGGCATGATGAACCAGACCAAAGGCCGGTTTCTTTGTTGAAATAAGAACGGCAGAAGAACAAAATAGAGACCAGATACTCTAAAGGAGAGTGAGTTAATGGAAACACCTTGGGATCATCGTTATGCTCAGCGGACTAAGCGAATGAAGAGCTCTGCCATCCGTGAATTACTGAAGCTGACGGAAAACCCTGAAGTGATCTCCTTTGCTGGAGGACTGCCAGCACCTGATGTCTTCCCAGTTGAGGAGTTCACCGCGGCGTGTGAGACCGTATTAAAAAATTTGGGTGCAGAGGCACTACAGTATGGATCCACCGAGGGATATAAACCCCTGCGAGAGATGATCGCAAGGCACACCTGCCGCTATGGTATTAGCGTATCACCGGATAATATTGTGATCACCAGCGGGAGCCAGCAGGCGTTGGATTTGATCGGAAAACTGTTTATCAATGCGGGTGACCGCATCCTGGTGGAGGAGCCAACCTATTTGGGAGCTCTGCAGGCATGGAGTGCATATGGCGCGGAATACGTCACCGTGCCGATGGACGAAAATGGGATGATCACAGATGCCCTGGAAAACGCGCTGCGCTCTGGGGTGAAATTTATTTATGTATTACCCAATTTTCAAAACCCGACCGGGGTGACATTATCGTTGGAACGGCGACACCAGCTGATCGAAATCGCTGACCGATATGGCGTACCGATCATTGAGGATGACCCATATGGGCAGCTGCGTTACGACGGCGAAAATTTACCGTCCATTGTAAGTTTAGATAATGAGTTCAGGAAAAATGGCTCGAACGAATATGGGGGCAATGTGATCTATCTGAGCACATTCTCAAAGACACTAGCACCGGGGTTGCGCCTGGCGTGGGTGATTGCCCCAACCCAGGTGATCCGCAAGCTGGTGCAGGCCAAGCAGGGGGCAGATCTGCACACGGCGACGTTCAACCAGATCGTAGCCTTCGAAGTGGCCCGGGGAGGGTTCCTGGACAGACACATCTGGTTGATACGGCGGATATATGGTGAGCGGCGGAATATTATGCTGGATGCGATGGAAGAATTATTCCCACCGGGGGTCCGGTGGACCAAGCCGCAGGGCGGATTATTCCTGTGGGGGATTCTTCCGGAGGGGCTGGATACCACTGAGATTTTCAAAGTAGCGGTTGAAAGAAACGTTGCCTTCGTACCGGGAACATCGTTCTATGCCCTGGGGGGTGGAGAGAATACGATGAGACTGAATTTCTCTTATTCCAACCCTGACCAGATCCAGACCGGGATCGAGAGGCTGGCGAATGTGTTGAAGGAAACGATCATGGCGAGGAAGTGATGGTAGGAAAGAACCGTCCACGAATAGGTATAAGAATCCACGCTTAAAACCTTAGACCATACCACCTCCCATCTCCCAAGGATGCGTTTGTGATGCAATTTTCCAAAAGACGGAAAATAGGGGAGCAGAATAATAGCACCTCCCTCAAATAAAATAGCCTTTGAGGGAGGGGTAGGGCGAAAGTGAAAATTGATAATTGTTTGGGCTGACGGATAGCAAAATCAGGCAGCCCAAAGTGGGTTACTTTATGGCGACCAGCTGGACTTCGAAGGTCAGGGTGGAGTTAGCCGGGATTGGACCGTTGGCGGTAGCTCCGTACCCCAGGGCTGGGGGGATAACCAGCAACCGGGTACCATTAATATTCATGCCCTGAACGCCTTCATCCCAGCCGGGAATAACCTGTTGAGAACCGAGGGTAAAACTAAAGGCTGATTTCAGATTTGAGTCAAAAGAGGTGCCATCATCCAGCCAGCCAATATAATTTACTGTTACGGTATTACCGGTTGCGGCGGTAGCGCCATCACCGACCTGCAAATCTTCGTAAATCAGCCCGGTAGAGGTAGTTACCGCATTCGCAGATGGTGTGGGTTTAGTAGTATCCAGCGTACCGATCGGATACGAACCGCTTGACGCACCAGGAGTGGTCGAGGCAGCGCTCACTGCAGTGGCGGTAGCGGATGCCGCCACCCGGTTCGAATAATCTCTAGATATTAAAATTACGATTGCAATTACTGCCACAGCGATGACTACACCGAAGATCATGCGCTGGCGATTACGCCTGGCAATGCGCTGAGTACGACGCTGTTCACGTAAAGCTGCTTTGGACATGGACACCTCCAAAAAAAGTGAGATATTGGGTGCTGCAAATTTTACTCGATATTTGCAGCACCCAGTGTACTTATTTTGATGTCAACGGTAGGAATATCTCAAAGTTAATATAAACATCAATGCTATCTGTCACGGGCTGCGGTGTGCCATCATTCCACACGGAGATCTTGACGGTATATGGACCGCTGAAGGTGTAGACATGGAAGAAGAGTAATGGATCCATCTCAGATGTGCCTGTGACGACAGCCCCATCACCGAAGTCAAGGGTGTATTGAAAAGGTGAGGTACCCTCATCGGGGTGAAGATCAGCGTTAAAACTAACGGCTTCTCCTGGAAAGAGGGAACCGGTGGTAACCTGGGTGAGATCCACACTGGTGATGGCGGATGGAAGTACTTTAACCGTGTGGGTGATGCTATCAGTCCCAAGGTTATTCGTCGCATCCAGCTGCACAGTGTAGGTTCCAGTGACGGTATAGGTGTAGGTGGGATTAATATCCGTTGATGTGCCAATCCCGTCGCCGAAATTCCAGGTGTAGGTCATCGGTTCTGAACCAACGGTCTGATTGGTGAAGTTCATCGGATCGCCGAGATGAACAGGGCTGTTACTGCTGAAGCCGGCGGTTGGCTCAGTGGGAGCCATACAACCGGGTCCACCGGCAGTGAGCGAGATGTCGTCGATATGCCAGCCATCATAGTTCGTATTCAAATCGCTGGTGAAGTGGAAGCGGATCTGGGCATTTGGCTCTCCATCCAGGGATGGAATGGAGAGTGATTCTTGTGTCCAATCCTGGAAGCCATCATAAGCCTGTACCGCAATCCAGCCATTGCCGGCGTTATATTCCACCGTGCCGTAATCCCAGCCGGCTTCAGTCTGATACTCATGCCAGAAATTGAGGGTCACCCCGGTGGCATCGCTCAAATCGAAGGCCGGAGAGGTGAGGGTTATGTTGCGGTTATCCTGGTAATTACCACCCGGGCTATCCGTCCAGGAATGGGTGGGGCTATGTGAAGCCTCGGTGGTAATTGCCCAGGGGGCCTGAGCGGTCCATCCGAGATTGCCGCCTTCAACATTGTCGGTAAATACATCGCATATGGGATAGAGGTGGAAGTCCTGCTGGACTGTTTGACCATCTTGAGCGACAACACCGTTGGCATAGGCTGGGGCAAAGCTATCCGCATTCACCAC
>JBGOYO010000047.1:0-11802 GCA_041479715.1 Anaerolineae bacterium | reverse complement strand
TCAAAGACCAGGGGTATACACTTGATGGCGCTCAAAAACAGCGCCGCACCGCCTACAAAAAGTGGAGGAGAGGAGGCATATAACAGGTCATATTTACTTTGAGCCAATAAAACCCCAGCTAAGCTGGCATTGAGCATATAAGTCAGGTAAAAAAGCATTCGGTTGCCGAAATTTTTAACCGGAGAGGCTTTCACCCAAACCCGGATAACCTCAATTCCATCAAGCTTACTCCGCTCGAAGAATTTTCCTCTGTAAGAGGGTGGAATAATACCGGAAGGGTGATTGGGGAACTCCGCCAGCATGGTAACGTGGTGACCGAGGCGAACCCAGGACTTGGCCATCTCATAAGCCCGGGTTTGGGTGGCACCAGCTTCAGGTGGAAAATACTGGGATAGGTAGAGGATACGCATTTATTTCGCTAACTCTTGGTAGAGTGTGACCAGACGGCTGGCTTGATTTTCCCAATGATATTTCGACAAAACCGCCTGGCGACCATTTTCACCTAAAACCTGAGCAACAGCCGGGTTGTGCCACCAATCTGCGATGATATCAACTGTACTCGATATATCTGCCAAGGGATCGAGTAATAATCCACAATCGGCATCCTTTACGATTTTGGCGATCGATGGGAAATTACTGGCAACAACCGGTAGTCCGTTCGCCATGTATTCAAACAATTTGACCGGCGTAGCAGCCACGTAGCGTGGTTCTGGTAAGAGTACTGCAAGCCCGATATCCGCTTCGTGATATACCCGAGACATCTGCTCGTAGGGAATCCAGCCCAGGAAATCAACTGAATTTGCCATAGATTTCGCATAGTCATTAAATCGTTCCTGCTCAGTCTTAGGTGTGAAAACCCCTGCCAATAATAATCGCACCGGTACCCCTTTTTCCTGTAGCCTACGCACTAAATCTGCATAGATCAAAAGGCCACGATCAACGGAAAGCCTGCCTGCATACAGCATCGTCAGAGACGGCCTTGAGAATACTGGATTGCTCTGATCAGCAATCCTTTTCTCAGGGTAATGGCCCAGAATGATTACATTTTTATTCTTCCTTCGATAGATCGTTGCTAATGTATCGTCGACTGTCACAACTGCACGCGCACTCCAAGCTCCAACCTGTTCAGACCATTTGATGAGCCTGAACATTAACCCACCGACAATCCCATGAAGGCGGGGCTTAACCAGCTCGGAATAATATTCGTGGGCATCATAAATGACAGGTATGTGGTGTAGTCTGCCAAACCATAGCCCAGCGGGCAGTGTATCGAAATCATGGCAGTGGATCAGATTTGGACTGAGCCTTCTGAGATAATGCTGGACAGCCAGCCAAAACCTCGGGATCTTGGACAGCTGGCGAATCCCGATGCCATATGTGGAGCGAATATTTTGGATACGGATGATTTTTACCCCCGACGCCAAAGTCTCATTCTCAGGGAGATCTGCCTGTCGATCCCAACATAAAACTGTGATGGCAAATCCGTTATTTTGCAAGTAATCTGCTTCCTTTAAAACTCTCGAATCAGGTCTAAAGGAATTGGATAATAACATGACAATATGTTGCATATGCGCGAGATTTGCCTTATCTATCAGGGTAAACTACGTACCTTTTCAAAGCACATATTTACTCAGATGAATATCCTGGCTAGTTGTAAAAGCAGTATGCCCTCACGAATGAATTTGAATTGCAATAACTCATGATCCCAAGAGCTTAACAATTGTTTCACTGGAATGCCCATCGCCAAAATATTCGGAGTGGGGTAAACCCGTTGCGAGTGGGCTATTTATGGCAGCAATGATCTTAGCCGGGTCTGTTCCTACAAGGATATTCCAGCCGCTTGCCGTGGTTTCAACCCATTCTGTTTCAGGACGCAGGGTGAGGCATTGAACCTTGAAGAAGTAGGCTTCCTTCTGGATACCACCCGAATCAGTCAAAATAACGCGAGCGTTTTGCTCCAACGTAAGCATGTCGAGATAACCCACCGGATCGATCAAACGTACGTTTGGAGGAATGGTGATATTCGAGGCTTTAATAGCCTGCAATGTACGCGGGTGGATGGGGAAGATAATCGTTTCGTCTACCTGCTGGAAAGCTGAAAGGATGGAGGACAACACGGTGGAACTATCGGTATTATAGGCTCGATGGATGGTTGCGAGCAAATAGTCTTTTGGTTTTAGATCCAAGGATTCCAATATCAATGAGTTCCGGAGAGCTAACTGGCTAAATTGGAGAACAGCATCGTACATCGTATCTCCAACCAGATGGACACCATTCTGAATCCCTTCACGGTCCAGGTTATTCACTGCAGTTTGAGTGGGGCAAAATAGCAAATCCGAGCAGTGGTCGGTGAGCACCCGGTTATGTTCTTCCGGCATCTGGCGGTTATATGACCGTAGTCCGGCTTCAATGTGGGCAAGTTTTATCCCCAGCTTTACCGCTGCAAGGGCACCAGCGAGGGTGGAATTGGTATCGCCATAAACAAGCACGATATCCGGCGTATGAGAGAGCAGAAATCCCTCGATTCCGACGAGCATCTGACTGGTCTGCTGGGCGTGGGTCCCTGAGCCAACGTTCAGATTGATCAACGGCTCTTTAATACCCATTTCTTCAAAAAAGACTTTCGACATGCCATAATCATAATGCTGACCCGTATGGACAATTAATTCAGCATAACCAGCTTTGGCGATAGCTTGACTCACAGGCGCTGATTTAATGAATTGTGGGCGGGCTCCCACAACAGTGATAATTTTCATTATTAATTACTTATTGCCATGAGATAAATGAAATTCTCCAATGGTATCGACGACCCTCGAAATCATCTCGTTAGTTAATTCGGGGTAGATGGGTAATGCCAGCGTTTCCTTTGCCGCTCTTTCGCTATGGGGGTAATCCCCCGGTTTGTAACCCATTTCGTTGAAACATTCCTGTAAATGTAATGGGATAGGGTAATATATTTCGCATCCGATCCCGTTCGCTTTGAGGAACGCGCCAAGCTCATCCCGATATTTTGTGCGGATCATATATAAATGGTAAATATGACGGCCAAATCCTGCCTCAGAAGGGAGAACGATCCCATCCTTTAGGCCAAATTCTGCCAGGGGGATACCCATCTCGCTTTTGATAAATAAACGTTGATATAGCGCGGCATGTCTACGCCTGGTCTCCGTCCAATCCTCCAGATGGTCAAATTTAACCCGCAGAATTGCAGCCTGAATAGCATCCATCCTGAAATTCCCCCCCACGATGCGATTATGGTATTTCGGTCGCATGCCATGGTTGCGGAGAAGGGATATTCTATCGGCTAACTCGGGATCATTAGTGGTAACCAGGCCGCTATCTCCGTAACCACCCAGATTCTTGGAAGGGAAGAAGCTGAAACATCCAATATCACCGATCGCGCCCGCTCTTTTTCCCTTGTAATCTGCACCAATGGCCTGGCAGGCATCCTCGATCACCTTCAGTCCATACTGTTTCGCAACCTGCACGATCGGTCCCATATCCGCCACTTGACCAGCCAGGTGCACTGGGAGAATCACTTTGGTGTTCTTTGTGATTCTGGGTTCAATCTGGTCTGCCATTATATTGAAAGTAGAAGGGTCAATATCCGCATAGATTGGTATCGCACCCAACCGGACGATTGAACCTGATGTGGCGAAAAACGAGTATGGCGTGGTGATCACTTCATCGCCTGGTTTGATCCCGACAGCCATCAGAGAAAGCAGGAGGGCATCGGTGCCTGAAGAAACGCCAAAGGCATAGCTGCACTGGCAGTATTCAGCCAATACCTTTTCTAAGGCCTCGACTTCCGGGCCCAGAATGAACTGCTGGCTAGCTAAAACTCTGTCAAGAGCGACTTTAATTTCTTCTCTAATAGTGGTGTATTGAGCTTTGAGATCCAGGATTGGGATGGGTTTTTCATTCATGAGCTTATTGGTAGGGGCATATCTTCAGACCATTCTAAACATTTCAAGACACCGGGTGAAGTCTCTTGATACTTCCAGCCTGATCCGGGGCAGGTAAAGATATTCTTTTCATTAGTGCTATGCAGGCGGTAACCATGCCGGCTCATCCAGCCTTTTTGGACGCCTGGTACTCCCAGAACTAATGCATAATCAGGTACATCGTTGCGCACAACACTACCGGCACCGATGAACGCATAACGACCGATCGTGATGCCGCAAATGATGGTGGCATTGGCGCCGATCGTCGCTCCCCGCCTAACTAATGTGCGCTTGTACTCGTTTCGACGGAAAATTTGAGAGCGCGGATTGATAACATTCGTAAATACGCACGAGGGTCCACAAAAGACGTCATCTTCCAACTCGACCCCTGTATAAACTGAAACGTTGTTTTGGATTTTTACATTGTTACCGATCACCACGTCATTCCCCACCATCACATTCTGGCCCAGGCTGCAGTTTTCGCCGATTTTCGCACCCGCCAGTACATGACTGAAATGCCAGATTTTGGTTCCATTTCCGATGCTGCTGGGTTCATCAACGAAAGAGCTTGGATGGAGGAAGTATTCCATTATTTTTTCCCAGCTAAAAACGGATGGATATCATCGACGGGCGTGGATATTGGAGCCGTTCGTATCCGATAGACTAATTCTATTGAAGGGCGGGCATCCTCGATTCCAAACCCTCTCCCGGCAAGCGTTTCCTCGTATACCCTGGTGTGCAAATCAGTAAATCCTTCGGTGAATTCGACTTCCTGACCATCAATCGTGATGGAACGAAATGTACTGCGTCCACCTGGAGTGACCGAAAAAGGTAAATCCCCAGAGTTGATCGAAAGGTACCAACGTACACGGGCATGTTCCAGGTCCAGTGAACCGCTCATCCGCTCAGGATCGGCGTGGTACACGTGCGTCTCACCGGCGTTGCCAAACAACCAGATCAGCAGATCGAATAAGTGAATGCCAATATTTGTGGCAATCCCACCGGATTTTTCGATATATCCTTTCCAGGAAGTATGATACCAGGCACCCCGGGCGGTGACATAAGTGAGGATGACATCGTGCTTACGATTATTATTTTCTGTATTTAGCTTATTACGTAATTCAAGCAAGGCAGGGTGCAGGCGTAGCTGGAGCACGGTGTTGATTTTGCCGTCATATTCACGCTCGATTTCCTGCAGCGCGTCCAGATTCCATGGATTAATCACCAGCGGTTTTTCGCAAATCGCGTTGGAATGTACCCGTAAAGCTAACCTGCAATGAGCATCGTGCAGATAGTTCGGCGAACAGATACTCACGAAGTGGACACGATCTTCATCAGGGCCGCGGCGAAGTTTTTCAAGGTGGCGGTCGAATCGTTCGATCTCAGTGAAGAAACGCACATCGAATGAATAATGATCGAGCAATCCGACCGAATCGTTCGGATCGACCGCGGCTACCAGTCGGTTACCAGTATCCTGGATCGCTTTGAGGTGTCGTGGCGCAACATAACCGGCCACACCGATAATGGCAAAATTTAAGGGCATCATTCTCTCCCGGATATATCGGTGAATAAAGGATTGGGTCTATTCTATCTTCACTAAAATGCATCGTCAATAGCATTATATAGTCAAAACATGATATTCAGAATAAGCATATCAATTGAAAATAAATAATTAAATGAGATAGAATATTACAGCCTAACCACAATCAGTCACTTCATACGGTATAAAGAACACGCAGTGGCAAGATTAAGTAATGTGGCAGATGACCGGAGATGAGAATGTAACCACCATCCAGAGATCTGATAGACGCCCTGGGCAGGCAAAGCCAAGGCGGCAGGATATTTGCATTTGCCATAGTAGGGAAGGGGAATAAAGATAGGCGGCTAATTATGACAACCGGGAATGAGAATCCTTTTGATACGACTACTAAATTATTACACAAAATGCACGAGTCGAATTTACCGGAATACAAGAAAGCAGCGCTTGAGAAATATTTACGGGCAGTAATGCGGACTGTAGACCGTATGATAAAAAACGCCAATATACTGAGTGGGATCCACTCAATGATGCAGCCCAGAGACACCGAAGAATATGTAAAGGGCCTAGTGAAACTAATAAGGGAACAATTAGCAATCCATAATCTAATGGTTGGGGACTATTTACGGGATAGTCGTGAAACGGTAAAGGAAATGTTGGAACACAACATAGAATATGATGAATTTCAAGAGTTGCCCCAATTATTAAAAAGTTTAGGAATAACCCAACATCGTTTTCCTGACTGGATAGAATTAGCTAAAACTCCCGATGATAAATTTGAGGCCTGGCTTGTGATATTTATAGAAAAGGCGACAGAAAAAGACGAGGAATTAACCCGACCTGACATACTTAGATATGCCATGACCTGGCTACGGTCCTAGGGGGTGCTCATGGGATCGGATCCACTATATTTAGGTAACTAATGAAACCAGCAGGCAGCAAATAAACTTTCCGCTTTTTTATTCTATGTAATTACGCTCTCGTCAATAGAAATCTTGCAGTCTTGCTAAATGTGTGATATCGTAGCCGGTATTCTCAATTACAGGTGACAATGCATGCCAACTAAACTAAGCCGGTTTTGCCAAGGGGTGATGGAGGCTGCCTGGCTGGCAGCCGTGTGTTTGATACCGATATTTTTCAACGTATGGTCAGCCCGCATATTTGAACCAGATAAAATCACCATCCTACGGTCGTTGGCTCTGCTGACCCTGGCTGCATGGGTGGTAAAAATAGTCGATGAAGGGGGGATTAAGTGGAAATCCGAGGATAATGATCAATCATTTTTCCGTTATTTGTTGAGTTATCCTCTGGTTGCTCCAATCATCGGTCTGGTGATCGTTTATAGTATTTCTACGATATTCTCGGTAACTCCCTCGATTAGTCTTTTCGGCTCATATCAAAGGTTGCAAGGCACATATACCACGTTTTCATATCTAGTGATCTTTTTTTCGGTGGTTGTGAACCTGCGCAAGCGTGAACAAATCAACCGATTGGTCACAACGGTTATTTTTGCAAGTTTCCCCATTTCATTATATGGAATTTTACAGCACGTGAAGATTGACCCGATTCCTTGGGGTGGTGATGTTTCAATTCGAATCGCAGCTAATCTGGGCAATTCAATCTTCGTGGCAGCCTACATGATCATGGTATTTCCACTGACTGTTGGTCGGATCATTGAATCGTTTAAGTCTATCCTTAATAATGATGAAAGTTCGGGAGCTAATGTAGCCAATATTATCAAACAGACCATTCGAGGGACAATTTATATCGTAATTGCAGGTTTACAGCTGGTAGCTATATATTGGAGTGGTAGCCGTGGACCGCTTCTGGGATTGTTGGCGGGCAGTTATTTAATGATACTGCTACTGTCTTTGTACTGGCGATATCGTTGGCTGACTTTCTTTGTTGTCGTTGCAGCGATTCTCGGTGCAGGTTTCCTGGTCGTTTTCAACCAGAGTAATGGCCCCCTGGAAGCTTTGAAGAAATCCCCTGCAATTGGCAGGTTCGGTAATCTGCTGAACGCTGAAAGTAACAGCGCCCTCGTACGCCAATACATTTGGGAAGGGACGGTCAAGCTGGTTGGTATCCATGATCCGCTAAAATTCCCCGATGGGAGCACCGATAAATTTAATTTTCTGAGACCAATAATCGGTTATGGTCCTGAATCGATGTATGTTGCGTATAACCAATTTTACCAACCTGAGCTCGGTCAAGTCGAAAAGCGGAATGCATCCCCTGATCGGGCTCATAATGAAACTTGGGATTCACTCGTGATAACCGGTATATCCGGCCTGCTTGTGTATTTATCCATTTTCACTGCTGTATTTTATTATGGATTAAAGTGGCTGGGGTTGATCAACTCCAAACGAGCTAAGATATTTTTCTTTATGTGTTTAATTGGTGGAGGAGTAATAGGGGCAATTGTGCTCATCATGGTTAAGGGCGTAGAGTACCTGGGGGTGGGGCTGCCTTTTGGAATGATTATCGGGTTGGTTGCATATCTGTCTATCTATGCCTTGATCACTCCTGCTTCACAAGACGAAATCAGCAGTAATAACCCTTACGCACTCCTGATGATCGTTCTATTTTCGGCCATTGTCGGGCATTTTGTGGAGATCAATTTCGGGATTGCTATCGTAGCCACGCGAACTCTATTTTGGGTATATTCCGGAATAATCCTGGTGACGGGGTTTGTCCTTCCGAAAATTAACCCCATTGCGCCATCCGCAATTTCTACCGAAACTATGGCTGAGACGAAAAACATCCCGGGAGGTAGGAAAAAAGATCGGGACTCAAATAGGACATCACGTAAGAATGAACGCAGTCGGCGACCCTTCATCGACGACCGTCCGGAGTGGGTCAGAAATGCCTTGATAGGGTCCGTCATTTTGGGGATGATCTTAGCAACTCTGGGGTTTGATTACTTAACCAACCCAAATCACTCCAAATTCTTTTTTAACATCCTCCACGATGCACTATTCACTTTAAGCAATAAGAGCAATGCGTTTTCACCGGGAATAATTATTTTAGTTGGGCTTACATGGTTGGTGGGTAGCTTACTTTACGCGGCTGAATTAGGGGGCTCACAGGAGTTCACTAGCTGGCTGAAAATTTTAGTATTGATTTTAGTGATTGCATTTTTAATTGGTGGTATATATTGGTTAATTCACAGCATAGGATTGGGAGTATCGCAAACCTTTGTTCCCAAAAATATAGACGATGTCATAACACAGATAAGGGGTATCAGCTCATTATTGACCCTGTATTATTTTTATACCCTGCTCGTAATAAGTTTCATGGCTTTTGTGCTGCCTGATGAATGGCCATCCAGAAGTGTTTCTCGCTCATACCTTGGAATAGGCATAGCAGTGATTGCGTTTATCCTGTTTCCGCTGCTAACCAACGTCTCGAATCTGAGGGTCATTCACGCCGATATTACATTCAAAATGGCTGAACCATGGGCAAATGCTGGACAATGGGATGTCGCTACGCGCTTATATCAAACCGCTGAAGGCCTTACCCCCAGGGAAGACCATTATTACTTGTTCCTCGGTAGGAGCTACCTGGAACAAGCCAAGCTTACCAAGGCTGCGACTGACCAGGATGCATTGATAAAGAAGGCTGAATCCGATTTAAAAGTAGCGCAATCGATCAACCCATTGAATACGGATCATACTGCCAACCTGGCGCGTTTATATACGTGGTGGTCAGGGAAAGCTACAACCACCGACCAACGCAACCAAAGAGCTCAGAAAGCATCAGATTTTTATGCCACTGCCGTACAGCTCAGCCCGAATAATTCTGGCTTGTGGGACGAGTGGGCTGTATTATCCATGCAGCTACTTGGGCAGCCAGCCCAGGCTTTGCAAAAACTACAGCATGCCCTCGTATTGGATGCTAAATTTAATTTCACCCAGGGATTAATGGGTGATTATTATGTCAAGGTAGCCAGCTCATCAACTGATCCTACCGCCGAGCAGCAGGCATTAGAAACCGCGGCACAGTACTATCAAACCGCAGCGGACGTATCCAAATATACAGATACAAATACCAAAGCCAGTTATCTGGTATCGTTGAGTAATGTTTACGTCCAATTGGCAAGCTTAAACCCAGATAGTTCGAATAATGACCAATTACGCCAGGCAATTAATGTGTTGGAAGAATCAATCAAAGCTGGTTTGAGTTCGAGTGACCTGTGGAAAGTCCAGGAAGCGCTGGCGAAAATGTATTTTCAGCTTGGGGACAAAACCAATGCCCAGTATTATGCAAGTCAAGCCTTGAACGGTGCTCCAGCTTCGGCTATTAGCCGCATCCAGGATTTGATCACGCAGACTCAATCACTGCCATAAGGGGAGCGCCAGACAGCGGAGAATTAGTCCTTGTCATATGCCACACTATTACCGCTGATTATTGCATTCATCACCAGTCTGATTCTAGTACCGGCAGTACGCTGGTTTAGCTTCCGCACCGGTCAGGTGGCGTTACCCCGGGCCGACCGTTGGCACAGGCATCCAACCCCTACACTTGGGGGCATTGGGATGTTCATTTCCTTTTGGGTTTCGCTCCTGGCGGTTTCTATATTCGATAAAAGTTATAACCTATTTGTTGCCCGGTGGAGCATACTGGCAGCAGTCGCAATCATGTTTGCCATTGGCCTGTACGATGATTTTATGCATATCAGCCCTCCGATGAAGCTGGTTTTTCAGATATTGGCAGCTACCATCGTCATATTCTTCGGCAATATCACGATTCAATTTTTCCGCTGGCCGATCGCAAATATATTATTGACTTTTTTCTGGTTGGTGGGGATCACTAATGCGATCAACCTTCTCGATAATATGGATGGCCTGGCGGGAGGGGTCGCGCTGATCACTGGCGGGTTCCTTTCGATATTTTTCTGGAGGACGGGTTACCCTGAACTGCTCATCCTTTCACTGGCGCTTTGTGGCAGTATCCTGGGATTTTTGGTGTTTAACTTTCCACCCGCCAAGATATTTATGGGTGACAGCGGGAGCATGTTCCTGGGTTTTTCCCTGGCGGTATTAGCCATTGCACGACGAACACAGGCTTCCAACATTTTTGCCATCATTGGCGTACCTACTTTAGTTTTACTGCTGCCCATCCTGGATACCGGCCTGGTAGCAATTACACGCATTCTACGCGGACAGTCACCAGCAGTCGGCGGGAAGGACCATACATCCCATCGATTGGTAGCGTTCGGATTATCTGAGCGACAGGCTGTGCTGGTGCTCTATGGGATTGCCATCATCTCCGGACTGGCTTCCATCGGGTTGGAAGCATTGGATTATGACTTGAGCCTGGTACTAATCCCTATCTTGCTGATCATCCTTTCTTTATTTGTGGCATACCTTGCCAGGATGAAAGTTGTTTCTGAGCCCCAGGATCAAACGAATGGGATTACTCGCCTGATAGTTAATCTAACCTTCAAGCGTAGGATTTTCGAGCTGATATTCGACCTCTTACTAATTGGGGTGAGCTACTATTTGGCCTTTTGGACACGTTTTGGGCTGAACATGACCTCGATCAGCATGAATTTGTTTTTGCTCTCCTGGCCAATAATATTGGGGATAACCTATCTAGCGTTTTACATTTTTGGTGTCTATCGAGGGGTGTGGAGATATATCGGGATCAATGATCTTATGCGCTTCGCCGGGGCTGCTATTCTATCTGGGGGGATGTCTTGGGTACTGATTAACCTGATATTTCCAGACCAACCCTATACGGGTGATGTGTTTTTATTATTCATCCTGTACTTGTTGCTCGGTTTGTCAGCATCGCGTTCATCCTTCTTGATTTTGGACAGATTTTATAACCGGCAATTTTCAGGGGGTCAAAAAGAAAACGTACTGTTATACGGTGCTGAAGATGCGGGCGAGATTGCACTCAGGTGGATCCTGAGAAACCCAACCATCGGATACAGTGTGGTAGGATTTTTAGATGATGATTCATTAAAATGGGGAAGCAACATCCATGGAGTGAACATCCTGGGAGACCTGTCGAAACTTGAGCAATACATTCATGATCGGCAGGTGACTGGGGTGATCGCAACCACCGACACATTGCTACATTCTCCCGGGGGTGAAAAATTGATTTCAACTTGCAAGTCGAAGGGAGTTTGGGTGCGGGTACTGCACCTGGAATTCGAGCTGACAGATTAAAAAAAGAAATTCGGGCGGTGCAAAGCACCGCTCGAATTTTATTCATGGTCCAATCGATCAGTATCTTTGAATGATTGGCAGGTAGAAGTTGTAGATAACCGGGATGATGGTTGTATCGACAATGTCCG
The DNA here is from genome assembly GCA_041479715.1 of Anaerolineae bacterium. GTDB lineage: Bacteria > Chloroflexota > Anaerolineae > Anaerolineales > UBA4823 > FEB-25. Next base: position 14 of record JBGOYO010000047.1, on the reverse strand, counting down.
AGTTGTTACCCTCG
>JBGOYO010000046.1:0-11819 GCA_041479715.1 Anaerolineae bacterium | reverse complement strand
GTTCCAAACCGGGCACGTCCAACGAAAGTCCAGAATATCATGTCAAATTCATTTGGCTTCGGTGGGCATAATGCCAGTATTATCATAAGCCGATACAGCGAGGCTTAATTATGAGTCCTTATGCCCACATCACTGGATGGGGGATGGCAGTTCCTTCTAGAGTAATGACCAATGCAGAGCTGGAAAAAATTGTCGATACTGATGATGAATGGATCCAGTCACGGACCGGAATTCGTCAGCGTCATATCGCCAGCCAGGAAGAATCGACTGCAACCCTGGCCAAAGATGCAGCTTTGAATGCACTCAGAGTTGCCAATCTAAACCCAACTGATATCGATTTGATCATTGTATCAACCTCCTCTCCAGAGCATATATTCCCAGCAACTGCGTGTCTTGTGCAGGACTGGATTGGAGCTACCCATGCCGGTGCGTTTGATCTGTCTGCTGCGTGTTCCGGTTTTATTTTTGCGCTAGATATGGCTACACAGGCAATCCGTAGTGGATCTATCCAAAACGCAGTCGTGATCGGCGCTGAAACACTGTCCCGTTTTGTCAATTGGCAAGACCGGAATACCTGCATCTTGTTTGGCGATGGGGCAGGAGCATTTGTGCTGCAGGCGGGTGATGAACCCGGAGGACTAATCTCCTCGGTAATGCGTTCGGATGGCTCTGGCGGCGACTTGCTCTCATTACCCGCTGGAGGGAGCCGCATGCCAGCGAGCAGTGACACGATATTAAATCAGCAACATACGATCCATATGAATGGACGTGAAGTATTTCGGTTTGCAACCCGGGTGATTGCCCAGGCTACGCGGGAAGTTGTCTCGGCGGCGAATATAAAAATCAAGGATGTACAACTCGTCATTCCTCACCAGGCAAACCTTAGAATTATCGAAGCTGCGATGCGTGGGCTTGAAATTCCACTCGACCAGTGTTTTATCAACATCGAGCGGTATGGAAACACCTCGACCGCTTCGATACCTATAGCCACGTGTGAGGCAATCCAGCAGGGACGCCTACAAGCTGGAGATAATACAGTCTTTGTAGGCTTTGGAGCAGGTCTCACCTGGGGAGCTGCGCTGGTGCAGTGGACGGGGCCATTCCTGCCTCACCGCCGGATCTATCCTGCATCGTACAAGGTATGGGTATCAATCCGTTCGCAGCTGCTCAGGCTTGTCCGCCGGATAGAAGGCTGGTTGTGGGGACGCAATATATAATACTCGTCTCTGGACGGTCTGTGGCCATCGAGAGGCCCTCTCAGGAGTACGAATGTCTGATACGCGTTATAAAGGCTTTACCCCTTCTCCCTATACGGGCGGCACGAAAATGTTAGAGGGATGTTAGAAATACGGCCTAAAAGTTATCTATGACTACCTGCTAGTACAAGAGGTTGGTATAATGAAAGCAGACCTTAAGGCAGCCTGACTTCTAGGTCAGGTTACTTATTAAGTCTGGTAAGGTTTTGGAGGTTTACGTGAACGTGAATCGTAGTCGTTCGTCGATAATATATGTCCTGATCTTTGCCGCCATTATAATTCTGGTTTTCTATAGCTTCAATCAGAGTTCCAACGCACAAGAACCTATATCCATCAACCAGGTGGCTGCAGATATTCAGGCTGGCAAAATCACACGCATTGTTGAACAGCAAGAAAAGATTACGCTTGTATATGGAACGGGTACCCAGGCAACAGAAAAATTAGCACGCATTGAGACTGTAGCGACATTGGTGCAGCAGCTGGAGGATTTAGGTGTGACCCCTGCCATGCTGTCAGTGGCTAATATGAGTATCGAGATAATTCCACCCAGCCCATGGTTGGGAATTATTTCTACCTTAGGATATATCGTTCCCTTCCTGCTCATCGGTGGTGTATTCTGGTTCGTTATGCGGCAGGCGCAAGGCAGTAATAATGCAGCGATGTCGTTTGGTAAATCACGCGCCAGGATGTTTACCGGTGACCAACCTTCTGTTACATTCAACGACGTTGCCGGAGTTGAAGAAGCCAAAGAAGAGCTACAGGAGGTAGTCGAGTTTTTGCGTGAGCCAGAGAAATTTATCTCTTTGGGAGCACGAATACCCAAAGGTGTTCTACTGGTTGGCCCACCTGGAACTGGTAAAACTTTGCTTGCCAAAGCGGTATCTGGAGAAGCGGGAGTGCCTTTCTTCTCAATCTCTGGGTCAGAATTTGTCGAAATGTTTGTCGGTGTAGGCGCCAGTAGAGTACGTGATCTGTTCGACCAAGCAAAACGCCATTCACCTTGCATTGTGTTCGTGGATGAGATCGACGCAGTTGGTCGACAGCGCGGTGCAGGCCTGGGTGGAAGCCATGATGAACGTGAACAGACTTTGAACCAGATGCTGGTTGAGATGGATGGTTTCGATACGGACACCAATGTCATCATCATGGCAGCCACGAACCGTCCAGATATCCTTGACCCAGCGTTACTGCGCCCCGGTCGATTCGATCGTCGGGTGGTCCTCGACCGTCCAGACATGAGAGGCAGAGAAGCAATCCTCAAGGTGCACACCAAAGGAAAGCCGCTGGCTGCCAATACAGATTTGGGTGTGTTAGCTCGCTCAACACCAGGCTTTGTAGGTGCTGACCTTGAGAACCTCGTCAACGAGGGTGCTATCCTGGCTGCAAGACGCAACAAGAAAGCCATCGAACAAGAAGATTTAGAGGAAGCCATCGAGCGTGTAATCGCCGGTCCGGAACGGAAGAGCCGATTGATCAGCGAGGAAGAAAAACGGATCGTTGCCTACCATGAGGCAGGTCATGCAGTGGTGATGAATGCCGTAGCTGAATCGGACCCTGTGCATAAGGTTTCCATCACCGCTAGAGGCATGGCAGGCGGCTATACTCTAGCTCTTCCTGAGGAAGACCGGACATTAATGGGTCGGAATAAGCTTTTGGCAGAGATGGTAGGCTTAATGGGTGGACGTGCAGCAGAGGAAATTGTCTTCAGTGACGTGACCTCAGGCGCCTCGAATGACCTGGAGCGCGTGACCAAGATGGCACGAGCAATGGTGACAAGGTTAGGTATGAGCCATGACCTTGGTCCAATGGTTTACGGACAAAAGGAAGAGCTAATTTTCCTGGGGCGTGAGATTTCAGAGCAACGCGATTATTCTGAAGCAGTGGCAGAACAGATTGATAAAGAAGTTAGGTCTCTCGTGAATGATGCATACGATAAAGCGAAGAAAATCCTGCTTCAATATCGCGACGCTTTAGACACCATCGCTCGGAAACTGTTAGAAGTTGAAACTTTGTCGCGTGAGGAATTCGAAGCGCTATTTCCTCCTCCCATACCTAAAAGTGGAGGGACACCGGTACCAAAGCCGGTGTAACCATATTTTTATATAGCGGATCAATATAGAAGCGGGGTTTCTGGCTAGTTGGATTAGCTGGAAACCCTGTTATTTGCGTAAGTAGCAAGATTTTGACTTTTTACCATGCGCTTGGTATAATTCAAGTTTGCGTGAAATTCGGAATTTTAGAGAGGTCGTTATGGATGCCAATACTTCAACAGGCGCTCCAAGCAATATCAAAGAGATAAAAAACAAAATGTATTTCCGGGCTAAAGTAGTAAAGACTACCCTTGCGGGGGCATTGGTGGATATTGGCATTGATACGCCAGGCATGGTGCATATTTCCCAGCTACAGAAAACACCGGTCAACAGAGTTGAAGACGTACTTCATGAAGGGGATGAAGTAGACGTCTGGGTACGTAGAGTTTCCCCCAAAAAAGGCCGGATCGAGCTGACCATGATCAAACCATTGGGTCTGGAATGGAGCGAGATAAAAAAGGACATGGTCATCACAGGCAAGGTCGTGCGCCTGGAGAAATTTGGTGTTTTTGTGGACATCGGCGCAGAACGACCGGGTCTGGTGCATATCAGCGAAATGACACATGAATTTATCCGTACTCCTGGAGACCTGGTAAAAGAAGGGGATGAGGTTGAGGTTAAGGTTCTGGATGTGATCAAGCCGAAAAAGCAGATCAAACTGAGCATGAAGGCGCTGCAGGAGAAACCTGAAGAAGCGATAAAAACTACTGTAGAGAAGATCGATAAACGGGAGCAGCACGCCCGTGAGCAGGATAAAGAAAAGGAACCCACAGAAGAAGTGAAGGAAGTGCCGGTGCCAACAGCAATGGAAATGGCGTTACGTGAAGCGATGGAACGAAAAGGTGTGGATAACGTAGATATGATCGCTGAGAAAAAGAAGAAGCGGAAAAACGTTGAGACCAACCCAGAGCTTGAGACAATTTATTCGCGTACGTTGAAAACCCGCTCACCTAAATAATCTTTTCCTAATAATATTATGACTCTGCGTATACAGCTTGCGCAGGGTCTTTTGTTTCCCAAAATCTCACGAAGTACCGGCAGCATTTACCGGTAAGGTTTTAGCTTTACTGAGCTAAGCCCACTGGAATAGTAACGTATCACGAATTGGGATGGTAAATCGGAAGTATATGACTCTTACCTACCTATGGTCAAAGATACATTAAGCTAGACTGTACCATCCACCTGATTGGATCGGCGGTTATTTCTCCATAAGATAGCGATCATAATCGCAACGATGAGCATGAGCCCAGCTGCTAAACCGGTTCGACGGAGCAATTTTTTCTGTGGATCCGATGTAGATTGTCTTCGTTTGATCATTGCGGCTGAGAGGAGTGCTTTCCAATCGGGGATAGACTCGTAAGAAGGCAGACTGTAACATTGAGAGATAATTAACTGGTAGTTAGTAGCTTCCTGCTGCCATTGACTGTCAGTCCAGTGCATTTCTGCCTGGCAGATTTGTTTCACCACCGGCAGGATCGATTCTGCCCCAGAAGGAAGGATTAGTCCCAGCCGGGTTCGGCGAAGAAGCAAATCTTCAAGGTGACAGACTCCTTCAGAGCGGACTGCCCAGCGTAGCTCCACCCAGAGATAATCGCTACCGGGGATGGCTTCCATCTCTCCAGGTAGGGCAGTATTCACCACCTCCAGGGCATCGGAGCCATAACGACCCAATAGTCTTCGCCTGCGGGTATCACGCAGGTCGCTGCACCCAGGCAATTGCCGATCAACCTGATTAAGCACCGGCGTATCCTGTTTTGGCTCAGGTAGATCGGTCAGGCGATTCCGAACAGCTTTCAACACATCCATGGCGATCAAGCGGAAGGTGGTCAGTTTACCACCCGTCACCGAGTACAACCCTTGTTCCTCCCAGATATAATGGTCACGGGCTTCAGCAGAAGGGTCGAGCTTGCCGCTGCTTATAATGGGCCTTACGCCTGCATAGGTCGAGAGGACATCATTGAGGGTGAGGCACAGTGATGGGAACTGGTATTCCACAGCTGCCATCAGATACGCCACCTCATTTGGACTGATCCTTGGTTCTGTATCGAGAGGATCAGTATGGTCAACATCCGTGGTTCCCACCAGAGTGACACTTTCCCAAGGGAATATAAACACCGGGCGGTGATCAAATGGATGTAAAAAACTTACCGCCTGAGCGACGGGTAAGCGCCAGTTCGGAAATATCAGATGGCTGCCCCGGAGTGGTCGAATGTGTGCAGACCCGCCTACCTGCATACGTAATACATCCGTCCAGGCACCGGCTGCGTTGATCACGACGCGGGAAAATGCATTCACCTGAGCACCCGTATTCATATCCGATAACATGACCCCTTTAACATCATCGTGGTCGATGATTAATTGTTGGGCTTTGACGTAATTGATTGCAGCTGCTCCATCAGCAACAGCCTCGCGGATGATGCGTAATGTCAGACGTGCGTCATCAGTCTGGGCGTCTCCGAATCGGAAGCCACCTTGCAGGTCTTCCTGACTAATATGAGGAGCCAGCAAGCGGAAATCCTGGGGCGAATAGTATTCATGGTCCCACCGTAATGCCAGCAAATCGTACACGGTAAGTCCCATGGCGTACGTCCACCTGCCTGGAGTATCACCTTTGTACACAGTAAGTAGAAATCCCAAAGGATCGATCAAGCCGGGACCGTCGTGAAGCAATTGCTGCCTTTCGCGAACGGAATCACGGGTGAGAACGAGTTTACCCTCTTTGAGATAGCGTAAGCCGCCATGAACCAACTTGGACGATCGACTGGAGGTTCCCCACGCGAAATCACGCTGTTCGACCAACAATGCATGCAGGCCAAGCCGGGTGGCTTCGCGGAGAATTCCAGCGCCAGTAATTCCCCCGCCAACAATGATCATGTCCCAAGGACCGGCAATCGATTGCCAGATTTTAATGCGCCATTCGTTACCCGACATAATGAGCACTCCCACTCAAATTCAGCAGTTGTACAAACCGCACTCGTTTTACTGGACCATCTTACCCGGGTTCATGATGCCTTTTGGATCAAATTGGTGGCAGAGAGAGGATATTACAGCCATACCTACCGCACCCTTTTCTGCGTCGAGATAAGGGATATGATCCGTACCGACTCCGTGTTGGTGGCTGATGGTGCCACCGAGACTGGTTATCGCCGTACTGGCAGCAGATTTCATCGCTCGCCAACGAGCAAGTGTTTCTTCAGGCTCATTTGCCAATCTGAAGAGGAATGTAGTGTATACAGAAGAGCCATATGGATACACATGGGATAGGTGGGTAAAAATATGAACCTTTTCCCCAAATTCAGCTATTGCGGTGTTTAATGATGATTCAATTAGATCAACCATTCGGGGAGTTTTGCCCCAATCGATGGCAGTCTCCAGTGTGTCCAGGCCGTATCCCAGTTCCCAAAGTGTATTCCGGAAATAGGGCGTCCGAAACCGATTTTTGTGCCACTGTGCTCCGAACGTCTTTCCAATATGCACGCCACCCAGTTTACGGGTGATACTCAGCGCTTCATTGCGATAAGTGCGAACCAGAATCGGTCTACCACAAAACCCGAGTAACAGCATGCACGGATTAGTTCCGAGACCGCGGATAGATAAAAACCTTTCCATCGCTCCGATCAGTTTCTCGTGCCCCGCCAGGGCAAGCGTTGTGGCAGTTTCGACGGAAGTGCTCAGACGCAGCATACATAATTGCAATCCGGCGGAGAGCACTTGCCTGACTGCTTCGATCCCGTGCTCAAAATCCGGAAAGAATACAGCATGAAATTCCTCGCCCTCGGGGATTGGACTGATGCGCACACAGGCCTCGGTGATGATGCCGAACCTACCTTCAGACCCCAACACCAGTTCCCGCATGTCTGGCCCTGCGGCGGAGGCAGGGAAGGCAGGAATTCTGAGCTCACCGATGGGGGTTTCCATCCTGCAGCCGGCAAATAATTTTTCGATGCGCCCATAATGCAAGGATTGCTGCCCACTGGAGCGGGTTGCTACCCAGCCACCTAGAGTCGAATACTCAAAGGATTGGGGATAATGCCCCAGGGTGAATCCATGGGCACGTAATTGTGCTTCCAGGTCAGGTCCAGACACACCGGCGTTAAATGTTGCCAGCAAGCTCTTTGTGTCGAGATCGATCAAGCGGTTCATTCGACTCATATCGATGGTCAATACGGGGGTCTTACTCTTGATAACGTCGATGTGACCAACGACACTCGTCCCACCACCATATGGAATGAGATGTACGCCAGAACTGCGCGCATACTGGAGCAGGCTGACCACATCCTCGCTTGACATCGGATAGGCGACGCCATCAGGGTAAGTGTTTATATGCCCGGTGTGCAAGTCGATCCAATTGGGAAAGCTCTGTCCCCGAGCATGAAGCAGGCGGACCAGTGGATCGGTAGATACCAGAGAATGTTTCGGGAGTCGCGATTTAGGAATGCGCAGCAGAATATCCTGCTGACTGACATCAGCAAGTCGACGCCCCACACCTACGCGCTGCTCCAGGAATGACGCTGCTGAAGGAGGGATAGAAAGAGCGATCGAATCATCCCCCCATCCATTCCAGCGCCTCATACTTCTCCTCCTGATCGAGTTCTACTCGGCTCTAAACTTTTTATCCTGACAACGGATTTATATCTATTATACAAGCGAGATAAAAATATTCTATTGTCGAATTCCTTGTGATAATGGTAAGTATCGTTAATATATTAATGGGTATGAATAAAGCTAAGACCATGCCAACCTAATTTTCACCCAGGAAAGGGATCATTTAAGGCTTTTTCGAAGGCAGTAGTGATTTCAGCATCCACCTGAGACTCGATGTCTAGTTTCTCGGCTTCTTCCAACCTCCTGGCCTGGACTTGAACGGGATCATATTTCAAACGCATATCGCTCACAAGATCAGGATCTCGAGTATCGTCACCTTTTGAATGCGGTCCGAAGCGGTGAGTGTCGATGACCAGGGCGTAAGGAGATGCATCCTGACGCACCCTAGATAGCAAGTCGAGCGTAACGGGCATGATTTCATGGATATCCGCAGTGTCGAGCTCATGACATGGAATATTAAATGCTTTGAAGCGCCCAGCGATACTTCCGGCTAGGGCCAGGTTTATGGGAGTGGTTTGGGCTATATGGTTATTTTCGAGCACATATAAAATTGGTACCTTCCAAAGGGAAGCCATATTTAAAGCCTCATAGATCACACCCTCACCCAGGGTGCCGTCTCCCAGGAATGCGACTGTAACGGAACCGGAGTGTTTATATTTTTCCGCCAGGGCCATACCTGTGGCGATCGGGATAATCCCGCCTAGGATCCCGTTGGAATAAAAGCTGCGCCAATGTAGATGCTGGGAACCTCCCCTGCCTCCACATATGCCGGTTGCCCGTCCCATTAATTCTGCAAATAAGGCGTGAGGATCTCCCCCATACGCAAGGAAGTGCCCATGACAGCGATGGTTACTACATACAATATCGTTTTCCTCGATACATGACAGGACCCCGACAGCATTTGCTTCCTGCCCAAGATAGGTATGTGTTGTGCCAAAGAATATACCGCGAGGGAAATTGTCCAGGACGGTTTCTTCAAACCTGCGGATACGATAGAGGGAGCGGTATAGGTTGGGATCTGTAAGCATCGTTTGCCTAATTATATGCCTATAACCAAAAGAGCAACCCCACCCCAACGACTGCTAAAAGTGTTCCTGAAATCGCCTGCCAGGAAATATGTTCTTTGAAGACAAAATGACTGATGGGGAGCAAAAATATCGGGGGTAAAGCGATGATCGTACTGGCAATACCAATACTCGTGTTTTGGATGGCGAACAATGACAGCGACACTCCAATCAATGGGCCGAAAATTGCTCCGCCCAGGATATAAATTAAACCCGACTTTTGATCACGGGCTTGCTGGACAGTGGACATTACCTGCCTTTGAATGATCGTAACCAACCAAAGCGCCACGAAAGCAGCAGTCATGCGGATGACATTGCCGGAAAGGGCTGGGAAATCACCCTTCAATCCATTTTTAGCTAGGACTACGCCAAATGCCTGACCGGCCGCGGCGATCAACCCGGCGACGATGCCTTTCATGCTTCTTCTTGGTAGTCCTCCGTCCTTATCAGCTGTACCTGGATTGTTTGTGGTGCCTGCCAAAACAACCCAGACAATACCAGCCAGGGTTAAGCTTATCCCGAGTATATTTCCTGCACTCAACGTCTCTCCCAGAATGAGCCATGCCAGCAGAGCAGCGATGGCTGGAGCCAGACTAAGAAACAGGAGGCCAAGGCGTGGACCTAGGGTTACATAAGCCTGGAAGAGGAATAAGTCGCCAATCGCGAGACCCACAATACCGGAAATTCCTAACCAGAGCCAGCGGTCCAGCCCAGCGTCTATTGGGATAGGACTTCCGAAAACGATCCAATGCGTTATCCCGAGTAACAGGATGGCAAAAACCAGCCTGATCCGGTTTGAGATGACGGGACCAAATTTCCTACCAGCAAATGTGAAAAAAATTGAAGAGATTGAATAGCACATGGCAGTCAGAAGGGCTGCAATCTCTCCAAGCTCACGAGTCATGATTACCCATGAACTCTTCTGCCGTAGCCTGACCAGGTTGATTAATGCCCTCTCGGCGGATAACTTTTAATACACTGAGAAACAGTATTTTTATGTCTAGGAAGAACGACCAATGGTCTACATACCAGACGTCCAGATTGAATTTCTCTTCCCAGGTGAGGGCATTACGACCATTAATTTGTGCCCAACCCGTAATCCCAGGCAAGACCTCATGCCGGCGAGCCTGTTCCGGAGAATAGCGTTCGAGATACTGCATGAGCAATGGCCTTGGACCTACCCAACTCATCTCACCGCGCAAAACGTTGAACATCTCCGGCAGCTCATCCAGGCTGGAGGAGCGTAAGAAATGACCCAGACGGGTGATACGCTCTGCGTCCGGCATGAAATTGCCTTGTGTGTCGCGGCTATCGGTCATTGTCCGAAATTTGTATAACCGAAATGGCTTGCCGAGGTATCCCGGGCGTTTTTGTCGGAATAAGATTGGAGTACCTATAAACAGTCTAACTAGTATCGAAATGAATAAGAGCAGCGGAGAAAGAACCAGGATACCAGGTATGGTCAAGAATAGATCCAGGGAACGTTTTAAAATTGGAACAAATGAAGATTTATCTGCTCGGAGCATATGGGAATTCTACCAGATGTTCTGTGTAACCAAGTAATGGCCAAACCCACTTTAAATCAACCATCCATAGACGAATTGTGTATCTAACATTAAAAAACAAAATTGCTGGAACCAAACCAGGTTCCAGCAATCGGTATAATGATGTTAGCGATATTACAACAAAGGCACCTCGCAAGGGCGGATGATCATGACAATTTTGCCTTGGATATCGACAGTGGAAGGATCATCGATGAAGATGGGCTTCATGGTAGGATTCGCGGGCTGCAAGCGCACCTTGCCATCTTCAAGGAAGAAGTACTTAAGCGTGGTCTCATCTTTATCGCGCAGCCAGATCGCCACCAGGTCTCCATTGTGAACATCTTTGGCAGGTTTCATGATGACGATATCTCCATCGTTGACCATCGCATCGATCATCGAATCACCGTTGACTTCCAGTGCAAATAATTCTTCGACTTTCTCGCGAGCAGGTAACATACTGCGAGCGACGCTGACCACCGATTCTGCATCGAGGTATGAGAAGTCTGATTGGGGGACAGGGACGGGTTCGCTGGCAAATATTCGCCCCATAACCGGGATGCTCAGAACCTGCTGTACGGTTTCGCGTACGTTTTGCATCGTGCGAGAGGCAGATTGAGCGAGGTCAGAAAATGGGCGTACCAGTCGAATGCCACGGGAAACGTGGCCAGACCGTTTGATGTGCCCCATTGTTTCCAACTGATCCAAGTAATAATTTACAACTGATGTTGAAGAAAATTTCCCCATGTCCTGAATATCACGGATGGAAGGGGGGAATCCATTTGTGTTTTGATAATCTTCAATGACCTTCAATACCTTGATCTGTGGGTCAGTTAATGTAGCGCTTCGACGTCTGGGTGTCATACTTCACCTCCGATATAGTTAATCAGTACAGTTGTTCTATAATTATATTACCAGAACATTCGTTCGATGTCAAGTACTAATACTGGAGTTTTTTGGTGGTGTTACGACCAGCGTTGATTGACATCGCCTGAATTTATGTGGGATAATTATCTGCCATTCATTATAATAATCATATTCATTGGCAAAATCTGTGATCCAAGATCTGGAGCAGGTATGGAATTTAATACAGTCTGTGTATTAGGTTTAGGATATATCGGTCTACCAATGGCCTGTACTTTTGCGAACCATGGATTAGAGGTGGTGGGTGTGGATATCAATCCCCAAGTACTCTCAACGCTCCGGAATGGGGAGCTCCACATCAGCGAACCGGGTCTGCACTCTCTGGTAAAAGGAGCCCTG
>JBGOYO010000045.1:0-12063 GCA_041479715.1 Anaerolineae bacterium | reverse complement strand
GCCATGACCACGCCCGCATAGTAGATTGTAATTGCCAGGTTGTTCTGGTAAGCGTGCGGGATGGTGGTGAAAATCGAATCGTGCAAGGAATGAAGGAAAGGTACATCCAAAAAATTATTCACGAAGTAAAAAGCCCCGAAGCAGAGTAGTGCCTCAAGCAGTCCCAGCCATAAAAATGACCTCCGCAGCAGTCGTCCATCCACCAGGGGTTGCTGCTTGCGCCTCGGTGGTCGTTGCATCACATCCCGCTCTGGGATTTCACTCCCCAGCGCCAGGGCCGGAAACAGGTCGGTTCCAAGGTCAATTGCCAGGATTTGCTTCACTCCCAACGCAAGCGGCATCACCGCCGGCGTCAGCAGGGCGGTCATGATGAATGGTAAGATTTCGGGCACATTGCTCGAAAAGATATAGGTGGTGAATTTACGCAAGTTATCGTAAACCGTGCGGCCCTCTTCGATGGCGCGAGCAATGGTGGAAAAGTTATCATTGGTGAGGATCACATCCGCTGCTTCTTTGGCAACGTCGGTTCCCACCAGCCCCATCGCCACACCTACATCGGCTTTGCGCAGCGCGGGTGCATCGTTGACCCCGTCACCTGTCACCGCCACCACGTCCCCGCGTGATTGAAAAGCTGCCACCAGGCGCAGTTTATGTTCCGGCGCCATGCGGGCAAATATCACCTCTTTTTCCAGCATCCCTTGGATTTCAATATCATTGAGTAATTCTAATTCTGCCCCCGTCAGGATCAGCGGGTTCGGAGAGGTCAGCATCCCAATACGCCGCGCAAGGCTCTCAGCGGTCAATCCATAGTCGCCGGTGATCATCACCATGCGCACGCCTGCTTTCCGGCATGTGCTCACAGCCTCGGTCACCTCCGGGCGCGGCGGGTCCATCATGGCTGTCAATCCCAAAAAGACCAGATTCGTCTCGACCCGCTCAGTAGTGTAGCTACCTACACGCGGTGGAAGCTCGTGGTATGCCAGTGCCAGCACGCGCAGCGCATTGCGGGCGTAATCATCATTGGCAGAGAGGATCCGAGCGCGCCAGCTGTCATCCAGCGGGATCACTTCTCCGTGCATGCGCAGGTAAGTGCACAGCTGCAGCACCTCGCGTGGAGCCCCTTTAACGAATGCAATCTGCTGCCCGCTTGAAATTTCAGGGAATGCGTCCTGATGTCGGTTCACCTGGTGAATGGTGCTCATGCGTTTACGGCGGGCGTCGAACGGAATTTCGTGGATGCGTGGCACGCTTCGATTAAGCGTTTCCTCCACAAGGCCGCTTTTTAATGCCAGCACGCGCAGGGCGGCTTCTGTCTGGTCTCCGAGCACCGTCCATTGGGGGTGGTCAGCCGCCGGTGGGTTCAGCCGTGAGTTATTGCACAACATAGCGGCAGTAAGCAAGGCGTGCAAATCATTCTCGGCCGCTTCACTGCCAGGGTTGGGGACGAATTCACCCTTCGGCTCATAACCTGTACCGGTGACGACCAGCGGTTTCCCGCTCACCCACACCTGCCGCACCGTCATCTGGTTTTGTGTCAGGGTGCCGCTTTTATCGGTACAGATGACTGAAACATGCTCCAGGGTTTCCAGGATGGACAGCTTCTTCACCAACACGCCCTTCTGCGCCAGCCGCTGTACTGCCGCCGCCAATGATAGCGTGACCGTCGCCGGTAAGCCCTCCGGGATTGCCGCCACGATGATCCCCAAAGCCAGGAGAAAGGCTTCGTTGATCCCCATCTGGACGTCAATAATTCCCACTGTGAACACGATTGCGCCCAGGCCCAGAGCAATCAAGGAAATCGTACGCGTCAGGCGCGACATCTCCTGTTGCAGACGGCTGGGTTCTTCGCGCACAGCCTGCGTGAGCCGCACGATGCGCCCAAACTGGGTGAGCATCCCCGTGGCATAGACCACCGCCCTGCCCGTCCCCGAAACGACCGATGTGCCGGCAAAAACCAGGTTGGGTCGTTCCACCTCGCTGATCCCGTCTCTCAGCGAGGCATCTGATGTTTTACGCGCCGGCACGGCTTCACCGGTGAGCACCGCGTTGTTGGCCCGCAGTCCGTATTCCTGGATGACGCGCGCGTCCGCGGGGATATTATCCCCCTCCGCCAGCACGAGGATATCGCCTGCCACCAGCTCACTGCTGGCCACCTTCACCTCCGCTCCATCACGGACCACACGGGCATAACTTGGTAATAAGTGCTGGAGCACCGCCGTCGCTTGTTCAGCCCGGTATTCTCGCCAGTAGGAGAACGCCGCGTTCACCAACACTACGATCCAGATAACGATCCCCAGGGTAGGCTCGCCCAGCCAAAATGCAATCACTCCCGCCAGCCACAACAGCAGCGCCATGGGGTGCGCCACGGAAGTCACCACTTTTCGCCAGGTGGGTTCCTGCGGTGGCTCCGAAAGCTGGTTGCTGCCGTAAAGTGAACGGCGCGCCTCCACCTCATGGGTAGTTAATCCATCGGAACACGTTTCCAGTGAAGCAAATACTTCGGAAATTGGCAGGGCGTAGATCGGGTCAGAAATCATAAAATAATCGCTATGCGTTTAAAACGCATAGCGATTGTATCATAACGACTGAAAAGCCTTGTTTGTGTGCTTTATTGCAATTTACAGCGGATCATCCTTCTCAGCTGGGGCGGTTTGCTTGGGTTTTCCTCCTAAGCGGGGTTCTTCTACCTTCTCCAGATATTGTGCCAGGAAGGAAGGCGCTTCTGGGTGGTCGCTATGTAAAGCATGATCGTAATCCCCGGCGACCGCTGGAGGATCGTAGCGCACGGGCCGGTTTATTCCAAAAAGCTGCCAGAATCGGGCAATCATTACTAGCAGGCTATAACGATACTCCTGCATCTTAAGCGACTGCCATTCGACAATGGAGGCCATCGCTCCCCGCACGCGCGCTTTTTCACGCACGATGCGATGAATTTGTTTCGGGCTGCGGTATCCAAGCGGCGATAGAATGATCAAGTGTGCTGAAAGGAATAAAACACCAAAGGAAATCAACCTCACCCAGCCGCCTTCTTGCCACTTGCCAACAATCTGGAATACCCATACTGAAGCTGACAATATGGCAACAAAGAGTGCGGCCCGCGAACCCCAACGACGAGTCCGGCCGGCCGTAGTTTGTAGTATATGTTGCCGGATGGCCAAACCCATAACCGTGATAGGCATGAACACCCCCACACCATAGAAGGGAGCGGCAACACTCAAATTACCCTTGACCAATAACATGATGATTATGGCCAATCCAAAGGTAATCGTCACTGAGCGGGTAAATGTCCCACGTTTATCGCGGTAGATGATCGCTTCGGGAATTTCGCCAATGGCCACATCGCGCCACTCCGTGGCTTGTGCATCCTGAAAAGCAGTCATCGAAGCGATAGCCAACAGAATGACAGCCAGACCTTGATAAACCCAATAGAGTAAAGCACCTCCTGGGATTTGTCCAAACCCAATCCAGGCCAGGTTGCCAACCAACGTACGACCATAAGTGCCATCAAAGACGTTGAAATGGATGGCAAACGCGGTGAGAATCATGGTTGTTGCACCACCATAGAATAGAAAAGCAGTTTGCACGAAGCGACCGATACCGGTCTTCCCACTATAAAAGGCCCATATTTTATTCAATTTAGGCAGGCGTTTCTTTCCCCACTTAACCAAGGAAACATCTTCGTTAATTACAAATTGGATTCCATTTGACATGGCTTCCAACCCGGTCAATGCCACCATCCCTTTCATGGAACCAGTCAAGAGATGATAGAGGGCTTGAGTCACCGTGGCTGGTTTGGTTTGAGCAAGTGCTGGGGCGGCTGGCACACCATTGTGAACTGCTGCGATCAGCCCGCCCCACTTTACCATGGTAAGCATGAAGAATGCTGCTAACAATCCAAAGCTAATGAATGCCGACTCACCCCGGCCCCTAATGGTGAGAAACCAGGTGATCGCTGCCAGAACCGCCGCAATTCCAAAGTGCCAAAACCACGGTGAATAATAGGAATTCGTGATCGAAAGTAACTGCTCCGATCCTGAGAGAGCTGAAACCACGATGGTCAAAACATAATCTTCGATCAGCGTAACCGCAACCATCAGGCTAAGGGTTGGCTTTAAGTAGCGCATGGAAGCAGTGTAAGAGCCGCCTCCCTCATTGAACGGGCCTAGAGAATACATATACAACAAACCAAAACAGATATTCGCAAACGCAATCACACCGGCTCCGATATAGCCCCATTTCTGTAAACCATATGGCCAGAGAGCGCTCATCAGCTCACCTGTACCATAAAAATATGAAGTGAAGAAATCTGCACCGAAGAGCGCTAAAGCCGCCAATAAAGCAATTTGCCCGGCACCATGAATCTGTGCCTGCTCCTTCTTTTCGCGAGGAGCAATGCGATAAGCGACAAAAACTACGATAATTAAAATACCAATTGAAAACAGCATGTGTTTACCTCAAAAATGCCTGCCTCAGCATACTAAGCTCTATCAGGAGATACTTTCGTGTGGAACGGCTGAGTCGTGTATCTTGGGCGACTTTCGCACTTTGTTGCCCCACTATCAGAACCACAAATGCCGGTATGAACATGATCCGCCCGGCAGGCACCACTTCGAAACAATAGTTCTCCATCGTGAGCGTCTGGTCATTGAAGTATGGCAGGCTCAACCACAACCCTCGGTCCAGATCATGTGAAGCTGCCCGACGTTTTATGGTTTGAATACTCTCCTTTACCTCATAGCTCGCTAGTACTCGCCCCTGGTTTACCAGCTGTCCCAAGATCCCATACCGCTTAAGCTGGTATTCCTCGTCTGCGACCATGTACGGCGCCAGGTCCACCGCAACATGCAACAACGACAAATATCGCTGCATCGAGGCAATGTGTGCTTCAGCTTCGTTTACCCCACCGACTAATATTTTCCCTTCATCATCAAATGCCACCCATTGCGGTAAGTAGAAACCTCGCGCTGCCTCGACGTATGGCACCGATAACTCCCCTCGTCCAGACTCAGTTGTTGCTCCATTAAATGTTTCGTCATTCGAATCCGTAAGCGCGGATTTTGCTATGGGCATCCGCGGGACAGGAATACTGTGTATCTCTTCTCCATCCACTGCTATATATTCCACCGCCTTACCCGAAGGCAATAAATTGTGCACCATATGAATGACCACTGCATAGAGTAAAAGGCCGGCACTGATGGCTACAGCTCGGTTGGTGGATTGCTCAAGCTCCGATAACTTGCGGTGCAATACATTACGGAGTTCCTTTCGGGTGAGTCTGGAAGCAATATCACTGCAGGTCTGCTGGCGATATTCGCCTGGCACTTCTTCCATCTTGAGCTCACCCACCTCATTTATGCAATTCACCCGGTCGGGCAGAAGAAAGCTGAGTTGTGCATTGTCTGCCATCACCGCCTCAGTAATCAGAGAGGCCTGCGTCGCAAGAAATCGCTGCACCAATTGTGGTTGATTGTGGTACAGCTGCTGATAGCCAAGATATTCCTGGCGTAACTGACTCACCGTACTATCAGCAAAAACCAGGGAGATTCCGGTATTTGTAAAGGTTTGTTCATCCATATAATATTCTAGATTTTTAGGCCAAGTCCTTGAAATTTCTAAAAAACATTGTAGCGGCTCAAAATAAAATTGAGACAAATTTTTTTGGCAGAGGCATTAAAAATAAATAAAGACCTCCCTTTTCACGGGAGGTCTTTAATTCGGATTAATAATTTTTGTCTAGGGTAACTTTGAAGGGTCTTCCCCCGGCGCTGTCTCTTTTGGCTTGCCCCCCAATTTGGGTTCTTCTTCTTTTTCCAGGTACTGCGCTAAGAATGAAGGTGCTTCTGGATGATCGCTGTGTAGGGCATGGTCATAGTCGCCTGCTGCAGCGGGCGGCTCGTAACGTAATGGACGGTGTATACCGAATAATTCGAAGATACGGGTGATGGTCACTAAGACTGAATAACGATATTCCTGCATCTTCAAGGATTGCCATTCGACAATGGAAGCCATGGAGCCTCGTACACGCGCTTTCTCGCGTACAATCCGATGGATTTGCGGTGGTGTCCGAACGCCTATCGGAGAAATGAGTAATGCATTGGCCAACAATATCAATATGCTAAATGAGATTAACACTACCCAACCACCTTCTTGCCACTTACCCACAATTTGGCCGATGAATACAATCCCAGATAGTACGCCTGCAAAACCGGCTCCCAGGCTGCCCCAACGGCGGGTACGACCAGTGTAGTGTTGGAGAATATGCTTTCGGATGGCGAAGCCCATCATCATGATGGGCATAAACACGCCCACACCGTAAAAGGGGATTGCGGCTGAGCTGCTCCCTTTGACGACAAACATGATGATCATAGTCAAGATATAGCTGATTGTTACAGAACGGGTAAAAGTACCCTTCGGGTCACGATAAACGATGATCTCGGGTATTTCCCCAATGGCAACATCGCGCCACTCCGTAGCTTGTAAATCCTGAAAGGCGGTCATAGAAGCTGCCGTTAATAGCAGCACTGCCAGGATTTGATACGCCCAAAAGAGGACTATCCCTCCACTGATTTGTGAAAAACCAATAAATGCCAGGTTGCCGACCAATGTACGACCCAAGGTCCCATCAAAAACGTCGAAACGGATGGAAAATGCAGCCAATAGGAGTGTGGTAATTCCACCATAGAACAGGAATGAAGTCTGGACAATCCGGCCGATGCCCGATTTTCCGCTATAGAATCCCCATAAAGATTTAAAACGCGGCAGGCGTTTCTTCCCCCATTTCACAATTCCGGCATCCTCATTTTTGACGAACTGAATCCCATTAGACATAGCTTCCAAACCGCTCAATGCAACTAAACCTTTCATTGAGGCGGTGAGCATGCGATAAAGGGCCTGACCCAGAGTGACCGCCTTCGGGATTTCGGTAATCGGCACAGCTGCCACACCTCTAAAATGCGCTACGAATAATCCCATCGCCATACCAATAGTAAGAAGAATAAAGACCGCCAACAAAGTGAATACCACTCTTCCAGATTCGCCTCGCCCACGTATCGTTATGAACCAATTAACGGTTACCAGGACAGCGCCAATTGCAAAATGCCATATCCAGGGGATGCCTGTTGCGCGACCCAAGGAAAGCGCCTGGTCAACCCCCGATAAGGTCGACACCACGATGGTAAATATGTAATCTTGAAGCAAGACAACCGCAACGATAAGGCTGATCCCAGCTGACAGGTAGCGCATGGAAGCAGTATATGATCCGCCGCCCTCGTTGAAGACACCCAACGAGTACATATATAAAAGACCAAAAACTGCATTAGCTAACGCAATCACTGCTACTGCGATATAGCCGTATTTTTGCAACCCATATGGGTGCAGAGCACTCATCATCTCACCGGTTGCATAGAAGAAAGACGTAAAATAATCCACCCCAAAAAGTGCAATTGCCGCTAACAATCCGATTTGCCCCGCACCGTGAATATGCGCATCCTCTGCACTTTCACGTGGCGCCACGCGATAAGCCAAAAAGACAATGACAATTAATAACCCTATAGAAAACAGCATGTTATTACCTTAAAAATGCCTCTTCCAGCATGCGCAGTTCTGATAGTAAGTGCTTACGTGTTGATTGGCTCAGGCGTGTATCTTGTGCAATCTTGGCATCCTGCTCTCGCGCCGCCCGAACTACGAAGGCTGGCGTAAACATAATCCTTCCTGCTGGGATTACTTCAAAGTTATAGTTTTCCATTGTCAGGGTCTGGTCATTAAAATATGGCAAGCTCAGACTCAACCCCCGGTTTAAATCATGCGCTGATGCCCGCTGCTGAATCGCCTGGATGATCTCCTCCATCTGGTAACGTGCCAGAGCCCGCCCTTGGTTCACCAGCTGTCCAAGAATCCCGTAGCGTTTACGCTGGTATTCTTCATCAGCCACCATATAAGGTGCTAGCCCCACCGCCGAATGCAGCACCGATAAGTAGCGTTGCATGGAGGCGATATCCGCTTCCGCTTCATTCACGCTTCCAACCACTAATTCGCCTTTATCATCAAAGGCGACCCATTGCGGCAGGTAGAACCGCCTGGCTGCCTCCACATAGGGCACCAGCAGCTCCCCCCTGCCAGTTTCACCCCGACCTTCCTCTGCAGCAATCGCATCCGTTGTTGCCGTGATAGCCGACTCGGGCTCCAGGGTGCTCTTCACCGGGATGGTGGGGATTTCTTCACCCTCCGTCGTCGTGTATTGCACCGTCCTTCCTGCTGGCAGCATATTGTGCACCATGTGCTCGGCAATTGCATGCCGCAGCAGGCCTGCACTCACCGAGACGGAACGGTTGGAAGATTGTTCCAGCTCGCCTAGGCGCAATCGCAGTCCGGTTCGCAGGTCAGTACGCGTCAGGCGGTCCATCAAACCGCCCGTGATTTGCTCGCGCGACTCATTCGGCACAACCGCAGGTTTGCTATCCGCCTCCTGTTGCAGCACCACCCTGTCTGGCAAAGTGAACCTCACCTGAGGCAAACCTTGAACAATGGCTTCCGCCACAGAAGATGCTTGCGTCTCCAGGAACCGCTGTACCAAAGGCGGCTGCATCTGAAACAGCTCCTGGTAACCCATATATTCCATGCGCAACTGGCTGACGGCGCTATCATCCAATCCAGGGTAAAGCGCCGGTGATTTTTTTGATTGAGTTTTATTTGCCATGTCCACTCCCAAATCTGATAATTGTACTCTACTCTATATCATTAGCAAATCATCAAATCTCAGATACGTTACTCCTCCACTATGAACCTGTATCCGATACCCGGCTCATTGCGGATGATAGTTGGATGGTCTGGGTCCGCCTCCAATTTCTTCCGCAGCTGTCTGATGTAAACCCGCAGATATTCCACCCGGTCTGCATCGGATGGCTCCCACACATGTGATAGGATTGATTGGTTGGTAAGCACTCTGCCCGCGTTAGCCGCCAGGTAAGCCAGTAGATTGAACTCGGTGGCGGTCAGTTTGACCTCTTCACCGTCGCGGGTAACTGTGTGCATTGCCAGGTCGATCACCACGGATCCTGCGTCGATGATCTGGCTTTTCTGGGTGCCCAGCGTCTGGGCGGAATGGCGTAGTGCCACTCGTATGCGCGCCAACAACTCCTCGATGCCAAAAGGCTTGGTCAGGTAGTCATCCGCACCTTTATCCAGTGCTATGACTTTATCCCGCTCACTTTCACGGACTGAAAGGATGATGATCGGCACCTGGGTCCACTCACGTAAGCGGGCACACACCTCAACACCATCCATGTCAGGCAGGCTGAGGTCCAGGATGATCAAGTCGGGCGGTTGGGCGGCTGCCAGTGCCAACCCTTCTTCTCCGCGGCTGGCAGTGCTCACTTTGAATTGCTTGGCCGTCAGGATGGTGCGCAATGCCCGCAGGATCTGGGCTTCGTCATCAATCACCAGGATGTGCGGTTGGGCGGTCATTCGTCCACAACCTCCTGCACGCTCCCCCGCGGAAAACCCTCCCACGAAAGCGGCAAGGTGAAATTAAACGCCAAACCCTTGTCCAGGTTCTCCGCCCAGATACGCCCACCATGCGCTTCGATAATCCCTTTACAGATACTTAATCCCAACCCCGCCCCAGTCACCCGGTCTGCCGCAGTGACCCGGTAAAACTTGTCAAAAATGCGTTCCAGGTTTTCGGGTGCCACACGTGGACCCTGGTTGCTTACCACTACCTGAAGCACATTCTCATCGGCAGGATAAGCATGGATGGAAATCGCGGTTCCTTCGGGAGAATATTTTGTGCTGTTGCTGATCAAATTGATAAACACCTGCTCAATTTGGAAGTAATCCACCGGCGCGAGCGGCAAGTCTGGCGATACATCCACTTCCATACTGTGCTTCTCAATTTGTAGGTGCATTCGCTCAAGGGCGCTGGAAACGATATCTGCCAATGAGTTCCAGCTGCGATCAGGCTTTAATGAGCCGGCTTCAATGCGCGACATATTGAGCAGGTTACCCACCAGCTGGTTCAGGTGATCGGTCTCCTCCTCCACTGCTGCCAGCAGGTCCACACGCGCATCTGTATCCCACTCCACCGTTTCGCTGCGCAAGCTCGTAACGGCGGCTTTGATGGTCGCCAGGGGTGTCCGCAACTCATGCGAAACAGACGATAACAGGGATGATTTAAATCGATCGCTATCCTCCAGCAGTCGCGCTCGTGATGCCGCCTGTGACAGGCGCACCCGCTCCAGTGCCAGCACTCCCTGGCTGGCGAATGTGTTCAGCAGGCGTTCCTCCGCCTTTGTGAGCTCCGATTCACCCCGCCAGACCTTGATCTCACCCAGGAACCCTCGCGTTGATTGTAGTGGAGCGATATGGGTGGGAATACTCGCCACCTCAAAGTCAGTCTGAGATCGGTTTTCCAGCCGGACGTGCCGCGCCGGCGACCCTCCTTGCGCTTCCACCAAAACGTCCACCTGCCAAGCATGAAGGGTGATAAGCGTCTGTTCTGCCAGGGCAGAAACAATTTCCTGCTCATCCTGCAGACCCGCCAGATGCACGATCAGCTCATACAAGTGAGTGGCTTCATACTCTCGTGCTGTGGTTTCTGATAAGCTCTTGCTTACCCTCCCTACTAATTGGCCAATAACGATCGACACTCCCAGGAAGGCAATCAAGACTAAAATATCTTGCGTGCGGTGTACCAGCAGAGTGTAGTACGGCGGCACAAAAAAATAGTTCAACGCCAAGAAAGAAGCCAACGCCGCCAGGGCACCGGGACCCAAACCCCATTGTAATGAGGTTAATACAACCGGCAGCAGGTAGAGCAGCGATAAAACCGTGTGGTCCTGTCCCCCTGCGCTTCGGAAGGGGAGAAAGATCAAGGTGAAAATTCCGGTCACCAGGATGGCAAGCACGTATTCCAGCCAGGGGAATGTCCTAAATGATCGGAAAGGATTTAAACGCATCATCAGAGTAATTATAACTTCAGGGGATGAATCCTACTCCATATTCACACCGGCTGAGTATTTTGACCGGCATTTCGATCCCCTGGATAGGCCCACTGTAAGTTTAGAATAGCTCGGGATAAGGGTATAATTTCGATCATGACCGACTTCCACTTCTTTCACCTCATTGAAGTCCGCTATGGTGACCTCGACCCGCAAGGGCATGTTAATAACGCTAAAATTCTGACCTACATGGAGCAGGGGCGCGTTTTTTACTTCAAACAACTTAAATTATGGGAAGCTGGTTCCTTTTTAAATTTTGGCATCATCCTTGCGGATGTTCAAATCACCTTTCGAAAAGTGATCCAATTTGGTGATCCGGTGAGGGTTGGTGTGCGCATCTCACGCTTGGGCAATAAGAGCATGACCTCCGAGTATCGCATCGAAGATGCACGTGATTCCAGCGAATTTGCTACTGGGACCTGTGTGTTGGTGGCCTATGATTACCAAGTCAGGCGTTCCATCCCCATCCCCGAGGAATGGCGCAAGGTTATCCTGCAATATGAGGGCATGCTGGAGCAGCAATAGACGGGTGTGTTTGCAATTTTGTGATCCTGGTTTACTGAGGGGTAACACACCCACCTTCTCGGGTGGCAGCTTTATTCACGGAGGATATGCATGTCACTTCCCACGCTTGATTCTGAATTCCTGTTATCCTTTCTCTCCGGCTTGTTGAACACACCCAGCCCAACCGGCCTGGCAGAACCGGCGATAGCTTACGTGGAGCAAGCGCTCAACGCTTTCCACGATTTAGCCCTTCATCGCACGCGTAAAGGTGCCCTGGTTGCCACCTGGCAGGGTGAAAGTTCCGCTGCGCCGCGTGCTCTCACCGCTCACGCCGACACCTTGGGAGCTATGGTTAAGCAGATCAAGTCTAACGGTCGCCTGATGATGACCAAGATTGGAGGTTTTGCCTGGAACACAGTCGAGGGGGAAGGTTGTAAGGTCTTCGGAGCACACGGTGAGCCGCAGCGTGGTTCCATCCTGCTTGAAATGGCTTCCGCGCATGTGCATGGCACCAAGGTAAATGAAACCAAGCGCGATGACGACAACATGGAAGTGCGTTTGG
>JBGOYO010000044.1:0-12117 GCA_041479715.1 Anaerolineae bacterium | reverse complement strand
CCTGCCCTGGTCGCCTGTTGGACCTGATGGGACAGAAAGAAGTCAACTTGAGCCGGATTGAGATCCTGGTGATCGATGAGGCAGACCGCATGTTTGATATGGGATTTTTACCCGATATCCGTCGCATCCTGGCTGCCCTTCCGGCTCGACGCCAGACACTCTTTTTCTCAGCTACCATGCCGGATGAAATCCGCGGATTGGCAGATGAGCTTTTGGATCACCCCATAAAGGTCGACCTGGGAGTATCCCGCCCGGTAGAGAGCATTGGGCACGCTGTGTACCCGGTGGATCAAACCCGCAAAGCCGAGCTGCTACTGGCATTGTTACGGCAATCGGGCAGTGGTCAAATTTTAGTCTTTACCCGCACCAAGCACCGCGCCAAAAAACTCGCCGATCAGCTGATCAAAGCCGGACTGCCCGCGACATCACTGCAGGGCAATCTGTCTCAGAACCGCCGTCAGGCTGCCATGGATAACTTCCGCACCGGTCGCGTCAAGGTGTTGGTGGCGACCGATATCGCCGCCCGTGGCATAGACGTCTCTCAGATCTCGCACGTGATCAACTTCGACATGCCAGACACTGCCGACGGATACACCCACCGCATCGGACGGACCGGCCGAATGGCCAGGCAGGGGACTGCCCTTACGCTCATCACGAAGGATGACCTGCCAATGGTCCGCACAATCGAGCGTCTTTTGGGACGCTCCCTGGAGAAGCGCAAATTAGTCGGGTTTGATGCCAGATAAACTCTAATTTTTCCCTAATTTGACAAATGCGATAATTAGGAGTAATATAATCTTGTATGACCTGCACGGTCAAAGAGTAAGGTCTGGAACCAAGAAATAAGAAAGTTGAAAGGTTTCTGATCGTGGAGATAGATTATGTTAAAGTTTGAATGCAAGGAATTGCGGACAAATGGCAGCTACGTGGCACAGGGGAATAGTATAGATGACGTAAAAAAGAATGCCATGGCGCATGCCCAGACTGTGCATAAAGACTGGTTAGCAAAATTTTCCTCACAACAGAAAGCAGATTTGGACAAGACCTTAACGCGCATGACTCATTAGCTACGACGCTAAGGGGGAATTTGGCTTAAAGCACGCGATGGATTGGGCAGGGGGAAATGAGTTCCGAGGATAAAATGATTACCACCCCCCAAACTTAGGTTTGGGGGGTGGTAGCTTTTAACACCAGGTTTACTTTGTGGTGATGGGCAGGAATATCTTTTCAAACACGTTCAAGCTCCAGGTGGCGGATGGCGCAGACGCACCGGCGGCATTGGTTGCTCTCACAAACCAGCCATGGGCCCATGGAGAGACAGCCACTGTACTGCTGGTGACCGGTGTGGTCAGGGTGACCACGGGCGAGTCATCGATATACAGGATGTAGCCCTCGACTGGGGCGCCACCTACAGCCGGCTGCCAGGTGAATGTCACCGGGCTGCTGGTCCATGCTCCGTTTGCAGGTGAGATCAGGGTCGGCGCGTTTGGCACAGCCGGAACTTCCAGGCTCCAGGTTGCCGAGGGCTGAGATGCTCCATTAGCATTGGTCGCTTTGACAAACCAGGTGTGGGCACCCGCCGTCACATCCATCGTCGTGGTGGTAATGGGCTCGGTGAATGTGACCACTGGACTATCATCCAGGTAAACGATATAACCTTCAGTAGGTGCTCCGAGCTCTGCCGGTTGCCACACGAAGGTCACTGGGTTGTTCACCGTGCTGCCATTGGCCGGTGATACCAGCATGGGTGCGTCGGGAAGAACGCCAAAGGTGCATTCAAAGGGTTCGTAGGACAGGGCAATATCATCAAGATAAATGCCATCTTCAGTGACACCCCCGTCAGATATGAGGTGGAAACGCAGGGCAACATTCGGCTGGTTATCTAAAGCGGATGCATCGATAACCACTCGCTGCCAACCCTGGAATCCGTTAAAGGTTACCAATGCGGGGTTGTTCCAGCTGTTCCCACCATCGAGCGAGTATTCCACGTACACATAGTCATAACCGGCTTCGAGTGCATATTTGAACCAACCGCTTAACTCGACGTGGCGTTTACCCGTCAGATCGAAGGTGGGCGTTTGGACCCAGTTGTTTGTATTATCCTGGTAATTACCCGCCGGACTGTCCGTCCACGAGTGCGTTGGGCTGTGCGCATCGGAGGTCGTGATCGCCCAACTGTTGGGTGAACCACCTGCGGTCCATCCCATAGCACCATTCTCGACTGTGTTGGAGAACACATCTGTGCGTGGCAAGGGTATTGAGGCATTGAGACTGAAATCTGTGTTATAGGTAGAAAAGCTATCGGTGATCACTGCATGGAAGTTCAGATCAGTCCCGCATGCCACACTCGGATCGATGGAGAATACATACGGTGTGGCGTTCCATCCGGTGGCACCCACGGCGATATCGCTATAGGTAGAATCGGCAGTGCTCACGGTCACGCCATTGGTCAGGCTGGTCAGTTTGGAAATGATCTGGGGAGAAGAAGTAGCACCCTGGTTTAGCAGTGCTTCAGACAGCTGTAAACCCTGCTCGCCCGGTTCGGGGAAGCCGTTGCCATTTCCATTCGAGTCGGTAAGCATCACACCTGCGTGGACGAGAAAGGGCACCGGGTCGAGATTAAAATCCTGTGTCGTGACATTGCCGGGGACCACGATCAAGTCGCCGGCAAAATCTGGGCCTGGGTAGCCGGGCAGGAGTGGACCGGCCATAAGGTTATAGCTGCCAGCGATAAGATTCATAGCGTAATGGCCTGCATCATCAGTGATCATGCTGAAGTTATAGCTCGCGCCTTGGGCGAACACTGGCACACCAGCCACGGGTTGGTGGGTTTCAGAGTTGTACACAAAACCTTCAATGGTCCCTTTAGGTTGACCACAGGAGGGGAACTTGAACGAACCGATACGGGTATGCCAGTTGCTTCCACTGGTGGCGTACTCCTGGGTATACCAGAAGGTGCAGTCATCCGTTGGGTCAATTGTCAGCATGGAGTAGTCACCCCAACGGTTCGTTCCACTTTGTGATCCTGGACCCTGGAAAAGCTCAGCCTCGTTCTGGGTGAGCAAGTTGGGTGTTTCTCCTGCCAGTCTTCCTGCATAACGTATCGCGGGATACAGCTGGCTGCTGGATACACTGTAACCGACGGCGATATTTCCATCTCCGTCGGCGGCGATGGAGCCCATCCAGCGGTAGCTATCATCAGGTTGGTAGGTTCCTTGCTGGAAGATAGTCGGAGTGCCACCCGGGTCTCGGATTTCATACCAGCGGATGCCATCCACACCACCGGAGATCACACTGTGGTTGGCAAATAGGCTCTCGACTCCATTATAGTTACGGTACTCAAGCTGGAACATCATCCGGTCACCCAGGCTGTCCAGCGTTTGACCAACACCTTTTTGCGGGACCTCATTAGCCATCTGGAAATCCGCTACCTGGAGGGTAACTGGACCGGTAAAGGTCGAGTTGCCAGGGGTAGCCCAATCCATATGGAATTGCCAGATATTGAGGCTGTTCGGCGCCACCACATCGGCGAAATACTCCGGCGAGCCCACCGGTGGGAGTACCCCACGGATGTTAGCGGGTAAAAGCGAACCGCACAGGGTGCTGACGCAGTCAAAATGGTACTCGATCAACGGCAAGCCGTTGATCATAGCGGCGCGGTCCAGTGCCCACACGCGCACACCTTCGAAATTCGCGCTGAACATATTAGCAGACATATACCATCCGTCTGTCCATACACCCAGCTTGGGATAATCATTAAACGCATCACTAAATATTCCAGTATTGGCTTGCAGCTCATAGAAATACCAGCCGCCGCTCACCGGGTCTCCGGTTTGCGAAACTGCGATGCATTCGTAGTAATTCGGACCCGGCAGCGAAAAATCTGTCACGATCCAGCGGTCAACTTGCGGATCATACAATACCACCACGTCGCCGCGGTTATTGTTGTCGCAGCTGCTGCCGGGAGGACCCTGGAAGAAAGCATCATAGGTAAGTTTTACGATTGGGGTTCCTGTGGCTTTATCATAGATACCCAGGGCGATGTTAACCGTTTGGATATAGACAGTTGGACCGACATCTCCATTAGTGTCTGGGGGTGTCCACCCGCCGCCTTCCGATTTCATCAGCCCTTCGAAATTCATCATCGGCTCGGGCATCTGCCCCTTGCCAGGCAACTGCTGGGCAACCGGGTCAACCCAGGCAGCTGCGCTATTGGAATTTGCCTGGTTGGGCTGCCTGATAGATCCCGGTGCGGGGAGCTCTCCGCCCGTGGAGGGAAGTTGAGGCAGGTCGCGCAAATCACCATTAAACACGGTTGGGGTTACGGGTTGGTCAGTAAATGGACCATGGACGTACGATGGGGTCGTGCCTCCATTTTGTGTTCCTGCTTGTGCTTTATTAATATTGGTAAGGGGAACGAGCAGGCCTGATAACAGCCCGGTAACGACCAGAGCTGTCCATGCCATTGTCCAGAATTTTCTGGATGGTTGCGACATTTGATTTTTCCTCCAAAATTGGGATTGGGATAACGAAGTTTATCAGAATAGGATTAATATAATATTAGTAATTACATCTAATTTAGCCTAAAATACTCGTCCGTCTATTAATCATTCGTTCCACCGATTATTCCGGCTGAAAGGTGGATTTTTTGATAAAATGAATGCGAGATTTCCGCAGATCATTCTAGGAGCAGCCTCATGCAGGAAGATGTTGTTACGGTAAAGGATTTCCGCAAGGTCTATGATGGCACGGTTGCGGTGGATACGATCAGCTTTGACGTCCACCGTGGAGAAATTTTTGGGCTGCTTGGTCCAAATGGCGCTGGGAAAACCACCACCATGGAGACCCTGGAAGGTCTACGGCATCCCACAGCTGGCTCATTGAGCATCCTGGGGGTCGATCCTGTGCGCTCGCCTGCGCGTCTGCGCGACCTGATCGGCGTTCAGCTGCAGTCTTCAAGTCTCCCCGGAAGCATGACCCCCCGTGAAGCCATGGAGTTTTTCTGTGCCTATCACCAGGTGCCTTCCCGTCATGACTTGCTGGATCGGTTAGGTCTGGGTGAAAAGAAATTAGCTCAGTTTTCCACCCTATCCACGGGTCAACAACGCAGGCTCGCCCTCGCCTTAGCTGTCGCCCATGAGCCCCCAGTAGTGCTGCTGGATGAGCCCACCGCCGGCCTTGACGTCGGCAGCCGCGTTGAGCTGCATGAGGTAATGCGCGAGCTGCAGGCGAAAGGCAGCACCATCATCCTCGCCACCCATGATATGGCCGAAGCCGAAAAAATGGCAGACCGGGTCGCAATTTTACTAAAAGGCAGGATTGCTGCCGAAGGTAGCCCGACCCAGCTTACAGCTGCGGGGAAGGGGCTGGTTAAAATTTCAGTGTCCTCAGAGTCTGCTAGTTTATCCCAGGGAACCATTGCTTTCCCTGCGGTCTCACAGCAAATGACCAAGGATGAATATGTAATTTATTACAGCCGCGATGCCGGAGAAACGGTTCCGGCTGTATTGGAATATCTGAAAGTGCATGATGACCACCTGGTTGACCTGCGCGTAGAAAGACCATCGCTTGAAGACAGGTTCCTCGAAATCACCCAACCCGACCAACCGAACGGAGACCAGTCATGAGTGCCTTCTTTTACCATTTCATGTACGATTTTCGGACCGGCTTACGCGATAAATCGCTCCTATTGTTGAACTACTTATTTCCATTGGGATTTTATATCTTGATGGGCTTGCTTATGACCGGGCTAAACCCAACCTTTGCCCCAACCATGATCCCTGCCATGATCCTGGTCGCGATGATGGCATGCACATTGTTGGGCTTACCCAATCCGGTGGTGGAATCGCGTGAAGCCGGGATTTTCCGCAGTTTCAAGATCAACGGCGTCCCTGCCCTCTCGATCGTCACAATTCCCGTGCTGAGCAGTATGGTGCACATACTGCTAGTCTCTACCATCATCACGGTAACTGCCGGGCCATTATTCGGGGCGGGTATTCCAGTGAATTGGGGATATTTTATCCTGATCCTGTTCCTCACCGCCTTCACCATGGCAAGTATCGGAATGCTGATTGGCGTGGTTTCGCCTAATTCAAGGTCAATTGTCTTGTTCAGCCAGGCAATCTTCCTGCCATCCATGATCCTGGGCGGCTTGATGGTCCCCACCAGCATGCTCCCCCCAGCATTGTACCGGGTCTCGTTGCTCTTACCCACCAGTTATGCGATGAATGCCTGGCGGGGTTTGGCTTTTGGTCTACCTGCAACATTAGATCCCCGCTTGAGCATGCTCGTCCTGCTTGCCAGTGGGATCATTGCTTTTGGCATGGCGATTTTCCTGTTCAATTGGGATAGCAAGAATCGACCAGTTGGTCACAATCCTTTGTTGGGATTATTGGCTTTGCTCCCGTATGTATTGGGAGCCCTCTTTTTGGTTGGCTGATACGCAATCGGAGGCGGAATTCTGGACTAAAGATTAATCCTTATTTAATCCCCCTATTTATGATAATTGATGTATGATTAGTCTATCCGAGCATGATTGCTTAGGAAATTGTCTCATACCAACCAAATAAAATGAGAAGAAAGGAGCACATCAATGGCATATAGCTTTAAAAACTCGAAGGGGCAAACCTATTTTCTCCATGCCACGACACGTGTCCTCAAGAGTGGGAAGAAACAGCATCTCTATTACTTTGCGAAAACCGTGAAGGCAGGGTCGTTAGACCTGATTCCGGCGGGTTATATGGTTGCAGAAAGCAAGACAGGTCTGCCTGTATTAAAGAAAAAGGTATAATGTCTTTCCAATCCCTGGTATACCAACCACCAGTGGATATCGAAAACCCGGCAGAAATTCATTTCTGCCATCCAGATCAGGTTGGTGTAGCTTGTCAAATATGCGGTGCACTTCTTCGGAAGTGCGCCGTATTTTCTATTGCTTCAGTACTATTGCCCAAAGAAAGCCTTTACTACCTCTGGGTCGAAATGCCTGCCCGATTCACGTGAGATATATTCAAGCGCCTGGTGTTCTGGCCAGGCATGCCGGTAAGGACGGTTGGAGGTGAGGGCGTCCCAAACATCCACTACCGCAAAGATGCGTGCAGACAGGGGGAGACTATTTCCCGACAATCCTTGTGGATATCCTTTTCCATCCCACCGTTCGTGGTGGCAGTACGGGATTTCCAACGCCGGTGTTAGGTAATCTATGGTTTTCAACATTTCATAAGCATGCACGGGGTGCTGGCGCATAATTTCCCACTCAGCAGGTGTGAGGGGACCTGGTTTCAATAATATTGAATCGGGAATGCCCATTTTACCTATGTCATGCAGCAGTGCTCCACGCCGGATATGCTGCGTCGCTTCACCGCGGAACCCCATCCTATCCGCAACCCGCAGGGTCATTTCGATCACCCGGTGGGCATGCCCCACCGTTTCCCGGTCGCGCAGCTCCAAAGCTTTTGCCCAACCTTCCAAGGTGGCATCGTAGGCAATCGACAGCTCCGTGTTCGAATCCTGTAGCTGTTCGAATAGCGAAGAATTGTCCAGGGCGATGGCAGCTTGACCGGCTAAGGCTTCAAGGAACTCCAGGTGTTCCGGGTCGATCGAACGGGGTGACCGCAAGAAGACCTCGAGCACACCTTTTAGCTGTCCTTTGGCAATCAAGGGTATGCCATAATAAACCTTGAATGCCTCCGCTTCAATGGGATGTATTTGATCTCCCGCAAGGTGTTCGAGAGAGAGGTCGGAGATACGCACCGTTTTGCGAGCTAAAACCGCTTTAGCGGCCAGGCCAGCTCTCATTGGCATGGTTGTACCTGGAGAAGCCTCAACACGGAATCCTCGCCTTGCCCCAACCTCCAAAAGCGTGGTCCCCATCTTGTGGAGCAGGATGTCTGCTGCATCCACATTGATCTGTGCCATGATTTGTTCGAGCAATATTCCCAGCGTGAACTGGAGGTCAGGTCCGGCAGAAATGGCTGTATCGATGGCGCGCAGTGCCTTCAAGCGGCGCACCTGGCGTTGGATCGTCTCTTCCGCCACCTTCCAGTCGGTTATGTCGGTGATACAACCTTCCACTAGCTGGTGGGAGTCATCGATGACTTGTGTACCACTCCCCACTTCCCTGACCCATTTTATTGTTCTATCCTGGGTGTGAATGCGATAAACCAGCTCGAATGAGGTTCGTTGTACCACTGCATTTTGGATATTGATCCACACCATTTCCCGGTCATCCGGATAGATCAGGTTCCCATACGATGTGACCCGGTTTCTGATCAAATCATCCGCCTGGTAGCCAG
Organism: Anaerolineae bacterium; assembly: GCA_041479715.1. Lineage (GTDB taxonomy): Bacteria > Chloroflexota > Anaerolineae > Anaerolineales > UBA4823 > FEB-25. Next base: position 3,826 of record JBGOYO010000044.1, on the reverse strand, counting down.
TCAGGTCAAAGCAACCCTTGCTAACGAATTCCAGTGTGCGGTTCGAATCATTCCGGCACTGGAACAACATGCCAGGGATATGGTCGAGCAGCGTGTTAAAGCGGGGAGATAACTCCCTCACAGAGACATCAGGCTTCAGGATTGCCTTCCTTATAAAAATAAAATATTTAGATTACAAGCTCAGTTCACCCTCACATATTGGGGCACAGGTTCAACCGGCAGCTTCACCCGGTTTTCCTGGTGATTATTCTGCTGGTGAGCAACCAGATTGGCGGCAAGGTCCACCAGGTTGGCAGGTCGAATTGAAGATAGCCAGCTGCGGTCCTCATCGCTCAAATTAAATGACTCACCTTGATACCCAGATGCGACAGCGATCTCTGGGTTTGTCATCAGCATGCTGCGAAAGCTCTTGCTGACGACAGCTGCACACAGCAAACGGTTCATCTCTTCATTCGACGAAGAATATTCCAGCTGTGTACTGGTTTGAAGTACTGGAGTATCGGTCATTAACATTGGATTTTCCTCAATTTGTAGAATCATACTTATCTCGCCAGCTACGAATTCTTGATATTTGCCTGTGGATAAGCAGGAATCAATATTATCCACTCACGTCTCCCATGATGGGCAGGCCCAAGATAACGCCACCCGATGCGGCCAGGGTGAGGACCATGAGAGCCAGGCGGATATAGCGGGAATCGAGCTGAGAGAACTTTAAATAGATGTTAGAAAGGCAGGTGTTCATTTGAATATCTCCTCTAGAAAAAGTATTTTGTGGTGCTTTGTGTGCATATTATTACACAAACATGCCTCTAAAGTGTCTGTTAAAGATTAAAGAAATCGAGGATTAAGCAGTTTTTTTGCCATTTTATTCCCCCAATTAACGCAATATTTTATATAAATATTCTGTTTCTTCTGAAGGTTCTAAGCCAAGTTCATCCTGTAGAAACTGCTTACACTGCTCATACTGGTTCACGATTCCCGACCGGTCACCCAGTGCGGCGTACGCCTGCATTGCCATACGGTGGGCAGATTCCATGCAGTGGTTCTCAGTCAGCACTGTCTGGCATTGGAGCAAGGCTGATTTAGGTTCTCCCTTTTCCAACAGCAGCTGTGCCAGGGTCAACCGCGAGTGCTCGCTGATCTGCGATAATCGCTGCCTTTCAGTCATCACCCATATACCATCCCCCTCAGGGAAGAATTCTCCCTGGTAAAGCTCGAGGCTTTCCCGGAGGGTGTCTATCTTTTGCGCCGGGGTGACTGCCTCTTCTGCCTGGGTCAATTTACGCTCAAATTCCTGCACGTCGTAGCTGTAATCCAGGTCCGCATTAAATGCATACCGCCGTTCGTTGGTCATGATCACATCCTGACCCAGCGCATAGCGAATATAGTAGATGGTGTTCCTGAACTGCAAACGCAGCTGTTCGGTCGAGCTGTCTGGCCAAAGAGTGACCCCTACTTCTTCCTTGGTTAAGCTTTTTTTGGGATTGGAGATCAGGAAAAAGAACAGCTCACGCGCCCGTTTCTGGTTGGCCCAGCTTGGGGAGGTCACAGTCTTTCCATCCAGTTTTACCTGTGAACGCCCAAGCGCATAGATGCTTAGTTTAGGTGGGATCATCAGAACGGTTGAGGCATGTGGGCGTAATTTACGCCGTAGGGAAGGGATCTGCCTTTCAAAATTCTCGATCCGGCTCAATAACTTGACTGAAGGTGGACCGATGGTGGCATCCTCAAGGTACTTTTTGAGTTCTTCCTTGGTGATCCGGCCGACCACCAACAGAGGTTGGATGCTATCCAGGTTGCTGATCAGGCTGAGCGCCTGTTCCAACGTGGCTCGTGCTTTGCCATGCTCACCGCGTAGAGTGTAAGCCCGGCATAAAAGTAGAGCTGTACTGGCTGCTTCAAGCCGCTGTCCACCTGATTCAAATACTTGGAATGCATCCGTCAGGTAGTTTACTGCCGGGTTTGTCTTGCTTTCAGCCAGGGATAAACATCCGGCTTCCATCGACCACAGGCTGTTCTCGAAGCCTGAGTGGCTTTTTTGGATCATCTCCTTTGCAGAGATTAGATAGGCATTCGCCTGAGAGTATTTGCCTTCCCGCCGTGAGAGTCCGGCTTCTGCCAGGTCAATATTCAGAAGCAGAAAATGGTCATCCAATGTCTGACAGGCATCACGCGTCTTCTGGAACGCGTCCCTGGCACTGTCATTTGCTTCCAGATCTGCATACAGGTTGCCCAGGTTGAATAATAGGTAAGCCTCGCTGCGCAAAATGGCGTTTCTTCTGGCTAAAGTGAGCGCTTGTTCGAACAACTTCGCCGCTTCCAGATAATCACCCGCCAGGTGGTGTAGACTGCCCAGGTTGTTCAAAACATATGATTCGCGGGTTGAGTTCCTAACCGCTTGCCAATAAGCCAGTGCCTGCTCATTATGGCTCACTGCCAGGCGTATATTACCCTGGTACTGACCGCAAACGCCCAATTCCATGTGCACCAGGGCCACATTTTGCTCATCCTTGAGGGCTTGAAACAACTGTAGGGATTGGTTGAGCAGCTCATTGGCTTTTTCAAGCTGTCCAAGGTGAAAATGGCTCACCCCGGTGGAACGGTATGCACCTGCCCTCACCATACGTAATTCATCATCTTCCTTGGATAACTCCAATGCTTCCATCCCGTCCTGGATCGAGGCTTGATAATTTCCTCGATACCGGTACGCAGTCGCCCGTCTGTCCAGCGTGCGCGCCAGGCCCGGCCGGTCATTATTTTCGCGTTGGGCAATTTCTGCCCGGTTCAGGTATTCCAGGCTTTTTTCTACCTGCCCCTGGATCAGCAAGACCGTGCCTTTGTGCGATATCAGGTTGGGGTGTGAGTCCAGGATTTCAATCGGTAAGGCGTCCAGCCATCTCGCCAGCAGTGCAAATTCTGCATTGCGGATGAGCGACGTGCCGGCTTTCTCGATGAGCTCTGCTGTAGCCGTGTTATCTCCGATGCGAGTGTAGATGGAGTAAGCCCATGCCCATTCCTCTCGCTCGGTATATACCTGGGCGATCCTGCGTAATAACTCCTCGAGCTGGCCTGGCCTTTCCTTCTCGAACTGCGCCTTCAAAAAGTCTCCAAACAAGTGATGGTAGCGCAGCCATTTACCATCCTCACCCACCGGTAATACAAACAGGTTATTTTGGATCACCTGGTTGATCAACCCACGCCAGTTATAGTCAGCTCCCCACACGGCGGCGCACAAAGCAGCATCGAATTCATTTAAGAAAGAAGTCCGCAGCAGGAAATCCCTGATTTCCTCAGTTTGCTGGTCCAGGATTTCTTGCGCCAGGTACGTATATAGCTCGACGCCGGTAACCCGGGCAGCCCTCATCTGGTTGGTCATGCCCGGACCCATCACCTGGGCGGAAAGCATCAAACCAGTGATCCAACCTTCTGTGTCGCGGGCCAGGTCTTGCGAAGCCGCATCCGATAAGGTCACGTGGTAATACTGCATCACAAAGGATTGGATTTCATCCGGGCGGAAAGCCAGCTCCTCGAAGCCAATCCCACCAACCTGTGAGCGGGCTACCAGCAGGGGTAAGTCTGGTAGGCTGAGCAAGGTTCGTGAGCATAAGACCAGGTGGCAGTTTTCTGCCGACTCATTGATAAAGCGGTTGAGGAACGCCTGGATTTCCTTTACATTACTCACCAGGTGGTAATCATCCAGGATGATCAGGAAGTGCTCCTGGATATGTTCATAGGCATCATTGACGATCACCGAAACCAGCTGGTTGATATCTGGGCTAAATGGGTTCATCGCCCGGAGTGCTGCTCTGGAGGCCTCTCCAAATGT
>JBGOYO010000043.1:0-12311 GCA_041479715.1 Anaerolineae bacterium | reverse complement strand
TTACCATGGCTAGTATCAATATAGAATTGGGGAATGTCAGGCAAGTGTTCAGCACCAACCCAGAGCACGTCAGCGCCGTGTTCAGCGAGAGTCCGAGAACATGTCGGCCCAGCAAGGATACGTGTTAAATCAAGACAGCGAATACCTGAAAGTGGACGGTCTCCTTGTGGCAGTGGTTCTGGGGCACTATCCCCAATCTTGATAATCTCGACGACTGGCAAAGTAGATAGTATTTGTCCCTGCGGATGCACAGCCCATTCCCTGGCAGTTCGTGCTATCGCCCCATTCAGGCCTTGCTCGGCAAAAGTGTCCTCAAGTTCACCAGAATCACGCAAACGTATCACCGCGGCGCAGGACGCGTTATTGGGTTCGCAACCAAGCAAGGCAAGTACCTTCATTGGGTCGGTACCAGGGTGGAGATAGAACCATCGGTTATCGCGGGTGGTATAGAAGCCACCGAAGAAACCAGCTGCTGGTTCCGTAGGCGGCACATCCAATAGACGGAGATACATAAAGCTCTGCAAAGTAGCCGCTGCTTCTATAACATCCACTGACACATGCTGTTGGCGATCAGTGCGCAGCTCCCAGAGATTGGCAGCCGCTAGGCCACAAGCAGCATGTACCCCGGCGGCAATCTCACCGATCATGAAACGGGTGGGCAATACCGGGTCATGACCGGATATGGTTACCTGGCTCAGGTTTCCTTCGGTCCAGCCAGCAATCGACCTCAGTTCCTCCAACATCATATTTGACATCTATTTTCTCTCCTCCTTAATTTGAATTTTGGGCAGCATCAGCGAAAAATCCTGTTTTGACTATATATAGAATCCACTCTAAAGAATATTGGTATACATATACGCTAGCATGCAATCCCAATCTTGTATACCGAAAAATACAAAAGAATTTTTTCGATATTTTTGTAGTAATTGCATAAATCTAGTAATTTAGAGACGCTATATTGTCGGCTTTGTATTCAATTGTATAATTAGGGGCAGCCGGTGGTGTTTCATATAATTTTATACTTCATCATAGGTAGCTTCGATATAATCCAGCATGCCTTGCTTGAGGAACGCTTGTCCATCAACGCTACCCGCCAGCCCATATAATGCTCCACTCTTGGGGAAGGGTTGGGGCGGGTTTTTTGCGTAAGCCACTCCATCTCTTAGGTCTTTAACAAAGGCTTCAGCCACACCTGGCAAGGTGTTGCGCAGGGTTATACAGAAGTGGAAACCAGGAGGATTCTGACATCCGTTCATCCGCCAACCTTTACTAATCAGGTAATCGTTGACATGGTACATATTAACCTGGTCGGAAATCATACCAATCACGAAAGTGGATTTCCCTGTAATTTTTATCTCGGGGATAGCAGCAATACCAATACGGATTTTATTAGCAGTATCCATGATAAGCTTCGCCGCCTCCAGGTAACCTTCTTCACCCATCGTTACCATAGCAGCCCAGGTGGCTGCGCTCAATCCACCCGATCGACTTCCCTGAACTGTCGGAGAAACGTACAATCCACCCGCCCAATCTCCCACTGAGAAGAACTGGTAGCGCAGAAGCTTATGGTTGCGAACCAACAGGGTGGAGGTCCCTTTTAACGCATAACCATATTTGTGTGTATCACACGACATTGTGGTTACCCCTGGCAGTCGGAAGTCGAACGGTGGGATGTCATAACCCAGCTTTTCGATCCATGGCAGAATGAAACCACCCAAGCAGCCATCCACATGCAAGCCAATTTTATGCTCAAGGGCTAACTCAGAGAGTTTTTCTAGCGGATCGATCACACCATATGGATAATTGCCTGCTGATCCAGCTAAGGCCATTGTGTTGGGGGTGATTTTAGCTTGCATAGCCTCAACGTCAGCTTCAAAATTTCCATCCACAGGAACGGGGATCATCTTGACGCCCAAGTAGTGAGCCGCTTTAAAGAAAGCTGGGTGAATTGTGACCGGTACTACCATCTCAGGTTCAAGGATGCCCTTTTCCTCGCGTGCCCACTCACGGTGAATATATACACCATTATAAATACTCTCAGTGCCTCCCGAGGTCACCGTCCCACAGACTTCATCCTGTGGGTTGTACTCCTTAACTGCCTCGCCATGCAGTAACTTGGCGACCATAGAAATGATTTCGGATTCGAATTTCGTGCCACTGGGGCATATATCACGTTGTAGCAAGTTGACATATGAGAACAAACTAAAGACACGGTCCAAGAAAGCGTAATGATCTTTGCCACCATGATACATGGTGCCGGAGATCAAACCGGTTTCCCAAAATTTATCTTCTTCCTCAGCAATGGTGTGCAGCTCGTTGTAGATTTCGTCTGGGTTGCGACCTTTTTCTGGAATGCACGAATAAGATTCAAATTTATCTTTATAGGGGTACAAATCCCCAAAAACACTTGCCAGTGGAGATGTTTCAGCCATTTTTAATCCTTTCTATTATGCCTGTTGGGTGAGATTGGCAGGTTTGTTCAGCGAATGGAACATGGGTTTGAGACGCTTATGACACTGGCGAAACTGTGCATATAAATGGTCATAAATTTCCTGGTTAGCACGAATGGGTTCGAAGACCCGCTTAGTATGTACTTTATTGGGCACTTCCTCCAACGACATCAGCCCCAAACGATTGAATGCCAGGAAAGCCATACCCAACAAAGTGTTATTACCCGCGTTTTCTTGTTGGTGCATGGGTATACCGATAACATCGGCCATGATCTGAGCCCAGACATCGGAGAGCGCACCGCCTCCAGTGAGGCGCCAGTAAGGGAATTTATGCTTTGAGAAGGTTTCGGCAGATTCCCTGAGCCAACGCCAGTTATAGGCAATACCTTCCAACATGGCTCTTGCCAGATGATTGCGGGTAGAAAGATTGGAAAGGTTAATAAAACCGCCTCGTAGGAAACGATCGCCAGTAGGTGCTAGTGCACCGGTATTGAACCAAGGCAGGAACATTATGCCATCACTCCCGACAGGAACTTGGGAAGCCGCTTGGTTTAGACGAGTATAGACATCCTCCGGCTTATTACTAGTCGAGAAGCAGTCCTGACCATAGACTAGATTGTTAAGAAACGAATCAATCACCTTACCAGTATTACCAGTATCAGCGGAGAAAACGTACCTGTCGTTCAGGGCGCTCGGCATTGAAACCAGACTAAGCAACAGGTCTGACTTTTTAATGGGAAAATGGAAGACCAGCATGCCCGAAGTGCCTAATACGGCAACTGCTTCAAAGTCAGCGATGGCGCCGGACCCGATGGGTGCCACGCTGTTATCCGTTGCTGAGGTTACTACAACCGTGTTCGGAGAAAGACCCCACTCCCGAGCAATATCAGTTTGAAGCTTACCCACGATCCCTTCAACTGGTACAAGGTCTGGTAACTTGGTGCGGTCAACGCCTGACATCGCCAGGGTCCAAGGGCTGTAGTCATGGATACCATTCTTGCGATTATCAATCAGAATGCTCGCAATGTTGCTGCACTGTGTAGCGCAAGCTTTACCCGTGAGGCGCATGTTGATAAAATCCATAGGCTCAAGGAACTTATAAGTTTTGCGATATATTTCTGGAAGCTCGTTCTTTATAAATAATATGTGGGCTAAGCAATCGGTGCCTTCAAATGAAGGTGGATAGCCAACGATGTCGATCCACTTGAAGAGTTTCCTCACTTCATAACCCATCAGGCGGGGGAAACCCTTAACCACCTCGGCGTTATACTTGCCGCCACGTGAATCCATCCAGCTAATCGCATTCATCAACGGATCACCATGTTCGTCCACCGCTACTGTGACAGACCATTGGCTGGTGACCCCGATCGCTATGATCTCGTCTGATCCAACACCTGAGTCACTTATTACTTTTTTAACCCCGTTTGTGACCACCTGCCACCATTCATCTGGAACCTGCTCAACGCCACCATTGGCTAAGAAGTGAGTTTCATAACGCCCGCTGGCAGATGCCACTACTTTACCATCCAGATTCACCAATCCAACCTTGGTTCCACTAGTGCCCACATCGATGGCTATGACATATTTCTGGGTACCGTTATGAGTACTTTTTATGGATGTTGTCATAGGCATAGGCTCCTTGATCATCAATAGCGGTGTAAAAAGTCACCCAAATAATTTCTATTTTCTGCTGAGCAGTTTTAACCCTGCAATTACTATACTCGACTTTCATCTCTCGTGCAACAATAATAAGAATAATAATAAACTGGTCTGTTTTTTATCAACCAAATGATCCTCATCAATTTATTCTTATTCCTTTTACCCATATTGCCCTGCCCTCCTTCTAATTGGGTTGACTGCAGTTGACTGTTGTTGACTGGTTAGAAAATAAATTCGAGATAGTACACTGGAATTAAATATTTTTATTGGTTTGTACGCTTTCTTAAAAAAGACAAAAGTGGGGGATTAAACGCAAAAACCTGCCAAGTACAGGGTTTTTTAGCTGACCGCTAATTGCTGACAGCTACATGTGTGCGTGGAGCGGCTCGAACGTCCAACCAACCGATTATGAAATTATGTTGTTCATCAAGCGATTATCTGGCGATATAAACTGTAGTTTTACCCAGACGCGTCATGCGGTGATTCCCGAGTCTGAGCTGACCGCTTTCGAATACGTCTGCGCAATCGATCCGCTGCAATTGCCAAGCACAGCGCCAGGCTCCAAAACACTATATATTCAAAGAAAGCGAAGATGAAGATTGCGGCAGCAGTTGTGCCTTGGAAGAAAGGAATCCGGAGAATATGGAAGCGATAGATCGCAATAGCATGCTCCGGAACCGATTCGAGCCCTCCGAGAAGACAGAACATTATAGTGGGGTTGCCCGGTAGGCGTAGTGCCGCCCATCTGAGTAGTAACCCAAGCAGGAAATAGAACACTATGGCACCCAGCGGGGCTACAAAACGATCCCAGGAGGGTGCGTAGTAACGATAATAAAAATCCCAGGCATACCAAAGCATCACTCCGGCAAACACGCTCCAAAACAGTGCCGAGCCAATGCCGGCAGCCTGCCAGCTGAGCAGGCGGAATTGGTCTGGCTTGAAACGCCATGCCAGCAGTCCTATCAAAATGAAGGCAAGCGCAAAAACGATGGGGGTATTCTTAGTCATCAACTGCTGTAGCATTCAATTAGCCTTGCAAAGACCGATAGAAACAAATAAGGGTGTTGTGTTACCTTTACTATACACGGACGAGAGTGAAAGTCAAGCTGCTCGTTGGGAAGCTGGTTTGATATAATGGGCAAGAAGATCATAAGTTAACATTAGGGGTGATCAACAAGTGGATCTGCTCCCATAACAATGCTGGCGAGTTGATTAGGAATTTCTTTGGTAATTGGAATACAGGGAAGAGGAAAGCATCCTTGAGGTTCTGATTTTTTTAATGCGCTCGCCTGCCCGATGACATGAGTTATAGTGCAAACAGGAGTGTTAGAATCACTGTCCGCTGGAGATGGTCTTGGGTAGCGGGCTAATCGAATATACGGTTCAGTTTGCGCACAATTAAATTGCGATCCAGGTAGTTGACTGCTTTAAATTGACTCCTTTGAATAACAAGATTGTTTTGGACTGGCTGCATGCCCAGACCTATCCGCTTTGATTTGGCTCGATGAGGTGATAAAATAGCAATTCATTCAAGGAGATGGCTAAGTAGATTCTGAAATAGGCTCAGTCCAACCATTCGAAGCAGAAACACGAGCTTCATTGACAGCCAAGCGCAGATTGTCACCCATAGCTTGATATGCAAGACGATCCTGATTCAAAACCCACTAATTCCATAGATGAGAATTCTCCCCGGCAAGTCGGGAAGGTGCTTGAAAGCCCTCAGCTGCTGGTTGGCCTATACTTTTTAGCGGCCATCCTGGTGATGATTTTTGCTTACCTGTTATGGCAGCGATTACGCGTGGGCGGAGATAACAGCCAATCTAAGGCAAACGCCTCGGAGGCTGATGGGTTGGCTCTTTACCCCACAACAAATCCGAGTGTGGATGGATCTCCCTCACTTCTTCCTTATTCCACTCCTTCCGCTATGAATGAGGGTATTAATCGTCTAACTGACCCGCAGACATTCATTCCTACCCGGCCACGCGAAGACGTGATCACCTATACTGTTGAATTAGGCGACAATCTATTTGCCATTGCTGATAAATTTGGCCTAAAACCCGAAACCATCCTGTGGGGTAATTTTACAATCCTAAAAGATAACCCCGAAATATTACAACCGAAGCAAGTTCTCTACATCCTTCCTTTGGATGGCACGTATTATCAATGGCAGGTGGGAGATAACTTCGATAGCGTGGCTGCATTCTTCAAGGTGAAACCGGAAGATATTTTGAATTATCCGGGTAACCACATCGACCTGACAACGATAGCCGAGGGCGAAGCGAAGATTGAGCCGGGAACCTGGGTAATCATCCCAGGTGGTAAGCGCGCGCTAAAGGATTGGGGCCCCCCGGCGATAAGCCGGACCAATCCGGCCGTGGCGCGTTACTATGGACCTGGATCATGTGGCGCGATTTATGAGGGGGCAATAGGTACCGGATCGTTCGTCTGGCCGACAACCGAACACCTCATTTCAGGATACACATTCTCCGCTATCCACCCAGCGATCGATATCGGCGGTCAAATTGGTAACGCTGTTTATGCTGCCGATAGTGGGGTAGTGGTGTACGCCGGTTGGAGTAATTACGGCTATGGGAACCTGATCGTGATCGATCATGGCAATGGCTGGCAGACTGCTTATGCTCATCTGAGTGCTTTCAACGTCAGCTGTGGACAAAGTGTATCGCGCGGTATTATGATCGGGGCATTGGGCAGTACTGGCAACTCCACTGGCCCGCACCTGCATTTCGAGATGAGTATTAACGGAGCGAAAGTCAACCCATTGGATTACGTCCAATAGCATTCTGACTTGTTTATCCGAACTGTAGTTATAAATCTATACTGTGGAAATAACCTATTCATAGCCACGAAGGGAGGCTAGAGCCTGTATATTGGCCTTGTGCAGCCTGCCTTCACGCAATTGATCTCTTTGCTAGTGGGCTGTTACTAATTACAACCGTGCTATATTTGGGTGGGTAAAAATCGATAAATGCCTTTTTAATTCACGTATATTCTATTTAGATAGCCCAACCAAGGTTACCCCCACATGAGAAATATATATTTATATCCCATGTAACCCGCCAATGAAGATTGATTTATCCAATAGGTCTTCAGAATCTATTGATTAATAACCGATTTGCACCACATCCATACCGTTTGATAACAAATTTGATTATTAAGCAGGTTCAACCCCTTTATATCATGGACAGAAAGTTAAAAATCCCTTGTTCTAGGCAGACAGCAAACTTGATTCTTTGTCCAACTGATTAAGAATCAACAAGAGAAGACAGCTTGCAACCCCTCCAGCTGTGTCAGCCAAAGGCCAGGATTGTCTCCCCCTCCCAGGTAGCTAGGCCTAATAACAGGCCCATTACCGCCTCAATCCGGGAGGTGTGACCAGACTTCATGGCAGATTCGGCTGCCGGCAGCAGCTGCCCCGAGCTCTCCGGTCTGCTGATCGCCCTGGCCAGGGTATCCAGGCGACTTGATACCTGCCCAAAATCAGTGATCAACACGGGTGGCTTGGAGTTCGCCTGTTCGGACGGTTTTTGCCTGCCTTTACCCACCTTTGTCATAACAAACGGGTCAATGACAACAGCTCCGGCATCTCTCCATAACGTTGCCTAATACATCAAATTCTTCCCTCGTATCACTGCCGATGAACCCCTGCTTTGAGTAGTGGTATAAATAGTGACATGCAGAACCGACGAGATAAACAGGGAATCGCGCTGTTGGCTGCGGTCGGCCTGGCAGGCATCGTTCTGCTGGCAGCCGCGCTGGGAAGTTTTTCTTTCGCCAGTCCCTATCAGTTGTTGAGTGAAAACTGCTCTACCTCCACTTCCTCCCGCTTGTTGAGCGAAAACTGCACCAACCCTAGCGCTGTGATGTCGTCTGCGGCTATGCTGCGAATATTTGTAGCTTTGCTGCTTGTGTTGGTGCCGCTGATTGCATATCTCTTGGTGACGGCGCCTCACTATCGCCGCTGGCTGCTCCTGATCTTTGCACTGTTATTCCTCATAGTTTACGCCATCATCGCCTCTCACCCCGCCTCCCTGCTGCCTGAAGAGGTTGCCTCGGTTGGAGGCACAGTAGGATCCGTGCAGGCAGAGGTGGGCACGCCGCAGCCGACTCTGGCACCGTCGCTGGCGCTTGGGACCGCCCAGGTGACTCCGGGGTTAGTCTGGCTGCTGAGCCTGGGTCTGGCCGGTCTGGTCCTGACATTGGCTGCTGCGGTTTATATGTCCGTGAGCGCCTATCGCACCCGTATGGCCTCTCCGCTAGAAATCATTGCCGCTACGGCAGAGACGGCCCTGCAGGCGTTGGAGCAAGGAAGCTATGTTCGTGGGGTGATCCTACGCTGTTACTCAGCTATGTTGGCCGCGGCCAGTGAACTAGGAGTGGACAGACCAGGACAACTGACTCCGGCTGAATTTATCCAGCGCTTGGTGCAGGCTGGGCTGCCGCCGGGCGCGGTAGAGCGTCTGACTCACCTCTTCGAAGCGGTGCGTTACAGCCCGCAGCCGCCTACCGCGGTGATGGAAGCGGAAGCGGTGGACTGCCTGCAGGCAGTGGTGCAAGCCGCGAAAGGAAATATATGAGGGTGATCCATTCGGTGACGCGCCATCGCTTGGCATTGGCTTTGGGTGTTTTAGCGCTTGTAGGTTTGGTGTTGTTGACAGTGCTGCTGCGCGGCCTGGTGCAGTCCTATCTGGCTGCGCCTGCGGTGCAGGCTTTCAGGTGGCTGCGTTTGCAGTACCTGCGCATTCCTCAGAGTGGGATTTGGATGGTCTTCCTGATGCTGGCTTACCTGCTGTTCTATACCAGCCTGCTGCGGCCTTTTGAACGCCAATCCCAGCAGTGGGAAGATGCTGCGCTTTCTATGGAGCGGCCTTTGAATAGGTTGACTCAGTTGATCGAGCATAGCGGTAGTGCTTACGCTCGCCGTCGCCTGTGCCAGACAGTAAGTGAGCTGGCGGTCTCTGCGCTGGCCAAACGCACCGGGCACTCACTTCACCAGGTGAAGGCGGAAATCCTTCAGCGCCGCCTGGAACTGCCGGAAGAGGTGGCCAGTTATATCAGGGAAGGTTTGCAGGTTGGAGATCGTGCTCTACCAGGCAGTACCAGGGGGAACTACCCGCGTTCTCGGGTCGATGCACGCCTTTATAAGACCCTGGAGTTTTTGGAAGATGAGGAGTGGAAGGAGTGAATTGATGGAAATTAATGAAGTTGCTCTCTCAGGAAAGAAGGTTTTGGATGAAGTTGGCCGCGCCGTGGTTGGGAAGCGTGAGGTATTGGAAAAAATCCTGGCCGCAACCTTGGCAGATGGGCATGTGCTGCTGGAGGATTTCCCCGGCCTGGGAAAAACCCTGATCGCCCGGAGTTTCGCCCGGGCGTTGGGATTGGGTTTCCGGCGCATTCAGTTCACACCTGACCTGCTTCCGGCAGATATCACCGGCGGGTATGTTTACAATCGGGCCAACGGGCAGTTTAATCTGCGCCAGGGTCCGGTGTTCACCAATATCCTGCTGGCCGATGAGATTAACCGCGCCTCGCCCAAAACGCAGTCGGCACTGCTGGAAGCGATGCAGGAAAACCAGGTTTCCCTGGAGGGGGAAACTCTGATGCTGCCCGACCCGTTCATCGTGCTGGCTACGCAGAACCCGATCGAGTACGAAGGTACTTTCCCCCTGCCCGAAGCGCAGTTGGATCGTTTTCTGGTGCGCCTGTCGCTGGGTTATCCTGAGCCTGCCGAAGAGCAGATCATCCTGCAGCAGCGGCGAGCCCGCCAGAAGGAGGCCATAGAATTGGACCCAGTGCTGGCTTCCACTGCATTGCTCGAAATGCGCGCCGCCGTGGAGACGGTATATGTGCATCCCGACCTGGAGAAGTACATCGTAGCAGTGGTCGGTGAGACGCGTCGGGACCGGCATGTGGCGGTGGGCGCCAGCCCGCGCGCCTCGCTGGCCTTGATGAAGCTGGCACGCGCCCAGGCGGCGTTGGCCGGGCGCGATTATGTGCTGCCCGATGATATCAAAGCCTACATTCACCCCGTGCTCACCCACCGCTTGCTTCTGCTTCCGGAATACTGGATGCGTAAGAAGTTGATCACCGAGGTGATTAACAATGCTTTGAACAGTGTTCCCGTGCCGGTGTTGGATGCACTGTCGGAGCAAGCTGCACCGCAGGTGCAGAACGTACCTGAACAGCGGTAGATGGCTGTCAGCCGGCTGTTCGTTTTGGGTGTTGTATTCTTTGGGCTACTGCTGGTCGGCCTGGGGCTGATGCGCGGCGAATTGCTGGCGCTTGCCATGCCCCTGGGAGTTTACTGGCTGGTCGGTTTGTGGCTTGCTCCCGAGAAACTGATGTTGAGCGCGCGTCGCAGCTTGAGCGCCACGCTACTGACCGCCGGCGGCACGGTTGAAGTGCGGCTGGAGCTGGAAAATCAGGGTTCGGCGATTAATCAGTTGTGGCTGAGGGATGCGCTCCCTGCTGGGCTGGAAGTGATCGATGGCCAGCCCGGACGATTGGTAGCCTTAGCGCCGGGGGAAAAATTGGAGCTGAAATATACCCTGCGCTTGCAACGCGGTGTGTATACCTATGACACGGTCGAGGTACACGCGGGGGATGGGCTGGGCCTGGTGGCTAGCGTGCTGCGTCTACCGGCCGAAGGGACGATCTCAGTCCTGCCGCAAGCCATCCATATCCGCGGTGTTCCCTTGCGTCCTTACTATACAATGGGCTATCACGGCACCATCCCAGCGCAGCGCGGCGGCACCGGCGTGGCATTTTACGGCGTGCGCGACTACCAGCCAGGAGATGCCCTCCGCCAAATCAACTGGCGCCTGGGAGCGCGTCACCCGGATACGCTTTACAGCAATGAATATCAGGTGGATGCCGCGGCAGATGTCACTTTGCTGCTCGATGGGCGCAACGAAAATTATGCCCACATCGGTGAGACCAGCCTGTTTGAGTACGCCATCCAGGCAGCTTCTTCCCTGGCGCTGTCATTCCTGGATGAGGGCAACCGAGTGGGCCTGCTGGCCTTTGGGCATATGCTGAACTGGACACTAGCCGGTTACGGAAAGCTGCAAGCCGAGCGTATTTTTCATGCCCTGGCTACACTGCAGCCAGGTGACCTTCAAAACGAGATCCCGGAGGCGCCACTGGTATATTTTGCTCGCCCCGGTTCGCAAGTGGTGGTCATCAGCCCATTGACGCGTTGGGATATTACCAGTCTGCTGCGCCTGCGCGCACGGCGTTACAGCTTGCTTGTGGTTAGCCCCGATCCCACCTCTTTCGAATACCAGCACATGGCACCCGGCGACACCCGCGACTTGGTGATGCGGATCGCTCACATAGAACGGCAGCAGCTTTTACAGCCACTGCGCCGGGCTGGCTTGTTGACGCTGGATTGGGACGTAGCCCAACCGCTCGACCAGGCGCTCAGCATCTTACAGCGCAGTGTTTTGGTTGGCTTGCCTGTGGACGGAGGCATGGCGTGAAACACTTGTACCTATTGCTAGCATTATCCCTCGCAGTCGCACTGGCCTTTTTATTAGGGGGGGAGCTGCTCTTTTTGCTCATCGCTGCCTTGGGCGCCGCGCTGCTGGTCGTCGCTCTTTTGCGGCAGAACGAGTTTGCAGCAGCCCTCGGTTTCATCCTGCTTGTGCTTTCAGCGGCGCTCCATGTGTGGAAGGGAGGCCAGGCGGTGCTGTCGTTGAGCAGCGTCTGCGCCAGCCTGTCAGCTTGGGATGTAACCAGCTATATTTTGCTGCTTCGCCGCGTCGGCGTGCCGGCTAACAGCCGCCTTTCGCAGCGCAGGCTGCTGCGCTTGGGGGCCGTACTGGCCTGCGGTTGGGGGCTGGGCGGGCTGGCTCTGCTGTTGAAGCTGTCATTGGGCTTCGGGCTGCTGCTGGGTTTAGCTCTGTTTGTTGTGCTGAGCCTATCCATCAGCATGATGTACCTGCGCCGTGGAGACGGAGCCGCCCATTAGGCGCCTGGTGCTTGGGCACCTGGGGAGCAGGGGTTTTAACGCAAAAACCTGCTAAAAAGCAGGCCTTGGTGGGAGAAATATGTTATTTTAGGGCTTTTTTGCCCTTTTATTGCATATCTAAGTGAGCGTGGAGCGGCTCGAACGCTCAACCAATAGCTTAAAAGGCTACTGCTCTGCCATTGAGCTACACGCCCGTTTTGCGAAAAACATTC
>JBGOYO010000042.1:0-12445 GCA_041479715.1 Anaerolineae bacterium | reverse complement strand
TGTTGGCCAAACCTATCTGGGCAATTATCTCGTCCCCGCATTATCATGCAGCGGCGATGGATGGATACGCCGTGCGATCAGAAAGCACGGTATCAGCCGCGCCTGCATCGCCGACTGACTTAGCTATCGGCTCACAAGCCAGGTACGTCAATACCGGCGACGTTTTGCCTCCCGATGCCGATGCTATCATCCCGGTTGAAAATGTTGAATTGGTGCACGAAAGTCCTACTACAGATTTCCAGCAGACAACCCCGACAGCCATCAGGATCCGAGCAGCAGTGACACCATGGAGCCACGTCAGACCGATGGGAGAGGACATCATTGCCACACAGCTTGTGCTTCCGGCGGGACATACCTTGCGGCCGGTGGATCTAGCAGCCATCGCTGCCAGCGGTCATGCCTCCATCGAGGTGGCACGAAAGCCTAGGGTGGCGATTCTGCCAACTGGGTCTGAGCTGGTACCGATAGGCCAGCCGATTAAGGCAGGGGACATCATTGAATATAATTCAGTTGCCCTGGCGGCACAGGCGATAGGCTGGGGAGCAGTGGCAAAGCGCTACCCGATCACGAAGGATGATTTCGACCTGCTGTGCCAACAGGTGGAGGAAGCGAGGCGTGAGCATGACCTTGTCTTGCTGAATGCAGGCTCATCAGCCGGCTCTGAAGATTTTTCATCAAAGGTGGTGGAAAAACTGGGTGATCTGCTCGTCCACGGTGTGGCTGTGAGACCGGGACACCCGGTGATCCTGGGGATGCTCGGTAAAAAACCGCACCAGATACCCATCATCGGCGTCCCGGGTTATCCAGTCTCTGCCATCCTCACCGGTGAGATATTTATCGAGCCGCTGATCTCGCGCTGGCTTGGCCGCCCAACATCAACTCCACTCACCATAACAGCCAGACTCACACGCAAGGTGACTTCACCAGCGGGTGATGATGATTATATGCGCCTGGCAGTCGGACGGGTGGGAGGCCAGGTATTAGCGTCGCCACTCTCACGTGGGGCGGGAGTGATCACCTCACTGGTGCGAGCGGATGGGATCACCGTTCTGCCGCGTGGTACACAAGGATTACCCGCCGGGAGCGAGGTGACGGTCAATCTTTACCGCCGTCTCGATGAAATCGAACAGACGATATTTGCGATCGGCTCGCACGACATCACGATCGATATTCTGGCGCAATATCTTGCGGCTAAAAACCGACGTCTAACATCATCCAATGTTGGTTCCCTGGGTGGACTGGTGGCATTAAGCCGCGGAGAAGCGCACCTAGCCGGGTCTCACCTGCTAGACCCAGATAGTGGAGAATACAACCTGAAATATGTCCACCAGGTGCTGCCTGATATACCGGTCAAGATCGTTGTCCTGGTGGGCCGACAACAGGGATTGATGGTTGCCAGGGGAAACCCTAAAAACATTCAATCGCTGAAAGACCTTGCCAGAGACGCAGTATCTTACGTCAACCGACAGAGCGGAGCGGGAACGCGGGTTTTGTTGGATTATCATCTTAAATTGCTGGGGATATCCCCAATGATGATCAAAGGGTATACGCAGGAGGAATTCACCCACCTTGCAGTTGCGGCAGCCATCGCCTCGGGTCGGGCGGACTGCGGGTTGGGGATCGCGGCGGCAGCGCAGGCGCTTGATTTGGATTTCATCCCGCTGTACCAGGAGCGCTACGACCTGATCATCCCACAACGATATTATGAAGATGTACTCCTGCAGCCGCTCCGGGAATTATTATCGAATGAGGAATTTAAAAGAACCGTCGCCAGCTTAGCGGGATATACCGTTGACCAAATGGGCCAGGAAATTCTATAGGCTGGATGAACGGCGAAAAGGGGTTCTCGATAACGCTAAATTTCATTAGTTGAACCGATCATCCGCATGAATTCGAATGAATGAGCACATAAAATAACATATAAAAGGAAAGGTGGAAATTATGCCTATTTCAAGTGGAATCCCGGCACCTCAATTCTCACTACCTGACGAAACCGGCACTATCCGATCACTGGTTGAGTTCCGTGGCCACCCGGTGATCCTGTATTTTTATCCCAAGGACGATACACCCGGCTGCACGACTGAAGCGTGTAATTTCCGTGATGATTACAGCCAGTATACGGGGACCGGCATTACTATCCTGGGAGTCAGCCCGGATAACCCTAAAAGTCACACCAAGTTCAAGGAAAAGTATGGTCTACCGTTCCCGCTTTTGGCAGATGATGGGCATAAAGTTTGCGAGCTGTACGGCGTGTGGGGGATGAAGAAAAATTATGGGCGGGAATTTATGGGGGTTTTGCGCACGACTTTTTTGATAGACGAAAAAGGGATGATCGTCAAGGTGTTCGAGAAGGTCAAACCTGCGGGACACAGTGCGGAGGTTTTAGCAGCGCTTAAATCGAAGGTATAGCGAGGAGAAAGGGGTTAATTAGTCGCACGAGCGGAGTGGTTAAGGGTTGATTATGAGGGGTGAAGATGGTTTGGCGGATAGGCGCAGGGGTTGTGTTATGCGCATAGGCTAGGAATTTCTCCCCTGCGCAACTACATTTAGAGGGTTTTAAGATAGATTCCTGGGATCTGCGATACCGCCTCCACCAGAGCAGCTTTCAGCAGTCAGCCATCTGCTAATAGCAGAAAAGGGGCACAGTTTTACATCTATTTGGAAATCAGGGGGAAAACAAACTAGGAAACAAAAAGGGCTGTCCTGAGTGGGACAGCCCTTAGTGGAGATGGCGGGAATCGAACCCGCGTCCGAAAGAATAGATCCGCGAATATCTACGAGCATAGTCGGTTGTTAGATTCGCCAGCTGAGGTACAAGCGACAAAAGGCTCAACCGGTTAACCGCCGGAGCCCGAAAGCTCCTCTTTCACACAGGTAGCGGTGTCGTGTGTGGCACTCCGACCTTTTGACGTCCACTTTACCACCGGTCGGAGGGCGGGGTAGGCGGACGTGAGCCTGCTAGAGGCTCATGGCTGAACTTCTACCGCTTATGCAGCGAGAGGAAGAGCAGCGTAAGAAGTGTTATTGGCACTTGTGTTTTGCACTGATTTTTCGAGTTCGGTGTCTCTCGGCTCGCAATCCGGGCTCAGCCTCTCCCGTCGAAGCCTGTCATCCCCGGTGAAGGGATTATACTCGATATTAATCCATACATTTGTAATACGCAAGCCTTCCTGGGGGTGGAATGATTAATTATTTATAACCATCATTAATTTTTCGCGCCCAATATAAATAATAAATAGCCTGATGAATGTGATATACTAAGTACTAATTAATGGTACCCTTAGATTTTCTTAATTTACCGTCATCCAACTGGTACATAACCATTCTGTCGGGAAGCTGTCCCATTGCAGACTGCTGGATGAGCTTTTGCTTTTAGAAAGTCACCACATGATCATGCATTGCCGTTGGCATTCTAAGGAACAATCTGTATCGTCTGATCACGGATTTAATTATAAATTGCTAGGGGGATATGAGCCATTCCTAAAAGGAGGTGTGGTTGATAGCGATCCCTATCTAAGATAAATCAATTTAACGAATAAAGTGTTTGCATTTGAGAAACATCCTTAAAAATCTAAATTCCTTATGAGGAGGATGATATGAAGTTGAAGTGGATTATTAGTACAACAGCTATAGCACTACTGATCGCGGTGGCTCTGCTCGGCCTGGCTGGCCATGATTCGGTTGTGGCTGCCCAGGACCAAAGCACCAAGATCGAAGGACTGCTGATCGACCAGTTCGCAACTGGTGGAAGTGCGGATTTCATCGTACGCTTCACCGAGCAAGCGGATCTTTCAGCAGCGTATGCGATGGATTGGAACGCCCGGGGAGAATTTGTCTACAAATCCCTGGTCGATACCGCCAACAAGAGCCAGGTGAATGCGAAAGCGATCCTGGATGGCGCAGGTTTGAAGTATCAGACTCAGATCGGTGGTAACGATCTGTACGTCTGGAACGGAACGCTGACCGATGCCAGCGCATTGGCAGCGCTGCCCGAGGTGTACTTCATTCGTGCCACGCGTATATGGCCGCTTGATCCCTACACTGTGACTAAACCGATAGAAAGCATCAAATGGGCTGGCGACCTCCTAGCGTACAATCTACTGACCACAACTGGTAACACTCCGAATGCGACCACCGACTGGGGCATCACCGACACGAAAGCTGACCAGTTCTGGGCTGCGTATGGCGTGCAGGGAGTTGGGATTAAAGTCGCTAACATCGATACGGGTGTGCAGTATAACCATCCTGCCTTAGCCGGCGCTTATGCCTGTGCTGGTGACCCGGGTAATCCCGCTTGTTGGGAAGATCCAAGTAACGTTTGTGGTGGCACTCCGTGCGATAACCAAGGTCATGGCACTCATACCATGGGCACCATGGTTGCCAGTGATGATCCTTCCTTACCCTACATAGCGGGCATGGCACCGGATGCAACCTGGATTGCCTGCCTGGGTTGTGATTCTGGGAGTGGCTGCTCTGATTTTGCGCTGACTACCTGTGGCAGCTGGCTGGTTGCGCCTAATGGCGACCCCGCCAACCGACCGAATGTGGTCAATAACTCATGGGGCGGTACACCTGATGGAGATCCATGGTACTTAACTTATGTAAATAGCTGGCGTGCAGCAGGCATCTTCCCCGCCTTTTCCGCCGGCAACTCAGGGCCGACCTGCAACAGCATGGGCGATCCTGGTTCCTACCAGGAATCCTTCGCAGCCGCTGCGCATTCAAGTAACCGCCTTATTGCGGGCTTCTCCAGCCGAGGCGATAGCGCCTTCGGTCACATCCCCTACACCAAGCCGAATATCTCTGCACCTGGTGTAAATATTTGTTCAACCGTGCCGTCCAATAGCTGGAACTGCGGCTACAGTGGTACTTCCATGGCTAGCCCACACGATGCGGGTGCAGTAGCCTTACTTTGGTCATGCAACCCCGCATTAGTCGGACAGGTGGATGCAACCTTCCAGATTCTGCAAAACGCTGCTGACGCTGCGCCGGCTGGGGACTGTGGTTCGCCTCCCGGACAGCCAGGTAACTTTACATTTGGGTATGGCTACCTGGATGTTCTAGCAGCTGGCCAGGTTGCCTGCGGTACGCTCGAATTTGGAGCCATCGATGGGCATGTGCTTGACCAGGACGGAGGCCCGGTTGAAGGTGCCACCGTTACAGCAGCACCTGGTGCAGCAGCTAATGAAATCCAGGCTCTGACTGACCCGACAGGATACTATACGATGACCCTACCTGCGGGTACCTATAATGTAACTGCTTCCAAGGTCAATTACACCTCACAGACGTTCAACGGTGTTATTGTTACAGGAAGTACTGTCACGACTCAGGACTTCACACTGAACTTCCTGGGCGGATGGACGCAGATTGGCTTACCGGTAGGTTGCCCTGATTGGACACGCTATGACGGTGAGTATTATAGCGGCACCGGCCTGGTGTACTTCCTTGGCGGTCGTGGTGGACCCACAGGTGGAGACACCTTCGGTGACATCTTCACTTTCGACCCCGTGGCCCACACCTGTGCTGATACCGGTGCGAATATGCCCACCCCCATCAGCAATTACAGCATCAACCTGGTAAATAATGGATCAACCGACCTGTTGTGCACCTTTGGCGGACGGAAAGCCGATGCCACCCAGACGACGGATGTACAGTGCTACAACATTGCAACCAATACTGCCAGTGTGGTCACGACTCTTCCAGCTGAGTGGACCGGATATGGTCCATTCGCTACCGTTGTAGTTGACAACACGGTCTATATCTTTGGCGGCTTCAATAACACGACACCGCCCTACACTACTGCCCGGACGGATGCCTACAATCCTGTGGCGAATACCTTCACCCAAAAAGGTGATCTGACCATGGCGCGGTCGTACATCATGGCGGCGGCGGTCGATGGCAAGATTTATGCGTTTGGCGGCGATACCTTCGATGGTGTTAACCTCGTTGCCCAGACCAGAGCAGAGGTGTTTGATCCGGCTGCAGGTACGTGGAACGATGCCGCAGTGGTAGATCTTACTACCGCTTCTGGTGAAGGTCGAACCTTCGGCTTTGACACCAACAGCGGCTACGACCAGGCTGGCAAGGTCATCATGGCAGGTGGTGGTCAGTGGCCCGCTGAAACGAACGCCGTCATTGCTTATGACGTTGCCTCGAACACATACGATGAATCTATCCCAGACCTGAACAACGCTCGCCGCGATTCAGCTGGTTTCTTCGTACCCGGCAATCCTGGGGCGATGTGGGTGGTCGGTGGACGGCAGGGGGTAGATACTCCGCCTTACATGCCTCCTGAGTTCTTCAATGTGAACGTCACGACCCCGGCACCGGTTATCGTCGTTACCCCACCCGCCCTGGATGCAAGCCTGCTACCTGATTCGTCGGTAGTAGTGCCCATGACGGTTGGGAACGAAGGAAATGCTGACCTGACCTGGCAGTTATTTGCCGGAGCTACCGGTACGATATGGTCTGAGAACTTCGACAGCTACGCTGTAGGTAGCTCAATGCAAGGACAAGGTGGTTGGAAAGGTTGGGGTAATAACCCGGCTGCTACAGCTTACGTCTCAGATGTCCAATCACATAGTCCATCTAACTCAGTAGCAATTGAACTAGCATCGGACCTGGTTCACGAGTACGCTGGCTATACTGCTGGCAAGTGGACTTATACTGCCTGGCAGTTTATCCCGACGGACTTCTCGGGCCTGACCAACTTCATCTTGCTCAACCAGTATGATGATGGCCAAGTGAACCTCAACTGGTCTACTGAAATTTCGTTTGACAGCGCTCTGGGCACGGTATCGAATGACGGCCCAGCTGGTGGAGAACTACCCCTAATCACCGGAGAATGGGTAAAACTTCAGGTTGATATCGACCTGGATGCCGACACGCAGTCCTTCTTCTATGGCGACAACCTGCTCTTTACGGACACTTGGACGGGTGGTATGTCGGGTGGTGGAATCTTGAACATCAACGCGGTTGATCTGTTCGCCAATACCGCGTCTGTAGTGTACTACGATGACATCTCCCTGGCACCTACAACCAATCCAGCCTGTCCGGTTGAGCTACCCTGGCTGAGCTTTAACCCTGCCAGCGGTACGACCCTACCAGGCGCCAGTACCCCAGTCGATGCGACATTCGACTCCACTGGTTTGGGCGTTGGGACATACACCGGCACGGTGTGCGCGACCAGCAATGATCCCGTCACACCACTGGTTACGATCCCAGTGTCAATGACCGTGCTGCCTCAAGCTGACTTGAGCATCACCAAAGCAGACAGCCCAGACCCGGTGCATGTTGGCGATGAGCTCACCTACACACTAACAGTCACCAACAACGGTCCGCAGGACGCCACGGGTGTTACCGTAGTTGATACGCTGCCCGCAGGCGTGACCTACGTCAGCGCGAGCGACATATGCACCGAAGCTGCGGGTGTAGTGACCTGCACCGTAGGCGCGCTTCCAGTCGATGGCGTTGTTGAGTTCACCATCGTGGTAACCGCCGATGCTGAAGGCACGGTGACCAATACAGCCAATGTAGATGGCAATGAGTTCGATCCTGTCGGGGCTAATAACACAGCCACAACAGAAACGACCATCATCCCAGCCCTTCCCACGATATTCAACTTCTATCTACCGTTGGTCATGAGACACTAGCCCGGTAGATCCATATAGGAACCAAACACCCCGATGAAATCATCATCGGGGTGTTTATTTTAATTACATTAGAGTTTCCCATCATTCTTGTAAGCTCCCGGATTAATGAAATATGAGAAAATAACCCCGTATGTTATACTCGATTAGACCCATTCGGATGTAAGCTGTGATGAAGCATTGCGATACCATCAGGAATATTCCTCACATGTCACCGTTCATTAGAATGTTGTAAGAGTATGGACTGTGACGATGCAATTTGTGCAATATCCTTTGTCTGAACTAGATTTGTAGAATCATTTTGCCAAAGATCATTGACGGGAGGATGTTATGAATTTGAAATGGCTCATTAATCCGATTTCATTAGCTCTTTTAATAGCCATATCTTTTCTCGGACTGGCCGCACAGGATTCGATTGTCAATGCTCAAGTAGAAGATGGGAAGATTGAACCCTTATTGCTAGACCGATTCACGACTGATGGTAGCGCCGACTTCATTGTACGATTCGATGCACAGGCCGATCTTTCAGCCGCATATGGGATGGATTGGAACACCCGGGGAGAATTTGTATACACTACCCTGCGTGAAACAGCCGATAAAAGCCAGGTGAATGCCAAAGCAATTTTGGACAAAGCTGGTTTGAAATACCAGACCATGATCGGTGGTAATGATCTCTATGTTTGGAGTGGAACACCTATTGTTGCAGATGAAATGTCAGCATTGTCGGAGGTATATTTCATCCGTGCCACCCGCACGTATACCGTCGACCCCATTAAGATCAGCGATCCAATACAAAATATCTCGTGGGCAGGCGATTACCTGGTGAATCATTGGCTGACCTCGGTAGGTGCTGAACCGGAGGCAACTACCGATTGGGGCATCAC
This sequence comes from Anaerolineae bacterium, assembly GCA_041479715.1. Lineage (GTDB taxonomy): Bacteria > Chloroflexota > Anaerolineae > Anaerolineales > UBA4823 > FEB-25. Next base: position 3,912 of record JBGOYO010000042.1, on the reverse strand, counting down.
AGATACCAAGGCGAACCAGGCATGGGCGCTGGGTGCACGAGGAGCCGGGATCAAGGTTGCAAATATCGATACCGGTGTGCAATGGAACCATCCCGCCCTCGTCGGCCAATTTGCATGCGCATCTGGCAGTGACCCGGCTTGCTGGGCGGATCCAAGCAATATCTGCGGTGGTACCGCCTGCGATAATAGCGGTCATGGCACCCACACCATGGGTACGATGGTCGCAAAAGACAACCCGGCACTGCCTTATATCGCTGGCATGGCTCCGGATGCCACCTGGATCGCGTGTAAGGGTTGTGAATCAAACAGCTGCTCATCTTATGCGTTGACCACCTGCGCAGATTGGATCCTTGCGCCGGGTGGCAACCCAGCCAACCGCCCGAATGTGGTGAATAACTCGTGGGGTAGCACCTCCGACGGTAATTCCTGGTATTTATCATATGTAAATGCCTGGCGTGCTGCGGGTGTTTTTCCAGCCTTCGCTGCCGGTAATAATGGGCCAACATGTGACAGTATGGGAGATCCAGGATCCTATCAAGCATCTTTTGCCAGCGCTGCCCACGACAGTAATCGTGCAATTGCTAGTTTCTCCAGCCGTGGAGCAAGCTTCTTCGGACACGACCCCTATACCAAGCCTAATATCTCAGCACCTGGGGTAGGAATCTGTTCCACTGTACCGACAAATGGTTGGGCCTGTGGCTACAGTGGCACTTCCATGGCCAGCCCGCATACTGCTGGTGCTGTCGCCCAGTTATGGTCGTGTGCCCCTGGGTTGGTTGGTCAGATCGATGCAACCTTCCAGGCACTTCAGAACAGTGCAGATACGCCTCCGGCCGGGAGCTGCGGTGCACCCCCTGATGGACAGGGAAACTACACCTTTGGTTATGGATATCTGGATGTGCTTAGCCTCGTCACTGAGAATTGCGGTAGTCCTGAGCCGGATATCAACGTCATTCCGACATCCATGCATCCCGTTCTATTGCCTGATACTACCTTCGAGGTAGCTCTTACCATCGAAAACCTTGGAACTGCAGCATTGGATTGGAATTTAAGCGACGATGCAGCCTGGCTCAGTGAGGATACAGCATCGGGGGTGGTGCAGGCAGGCGGGTCAGTGCAAATCATGGTGACATTCGATACAACCGGGTTAACTCCGGGAGTATATCCGGCTAGCTTGACTGTGAACAGCAATGATCCTGATGAGCCAACGGTGACCGTGCCTGTCACCCTGGAAGTGATCCCGGCAGAACCGGATATTAGTCTCGTATACCTTCCACTTGATATGACCCTCCTCCCAAGCGAGACAGGTACGATGTTCGTTCACATCGAGAACCTTGGGAATGCAGATTTAGTATGGAGTTTAACTGATGACGCTGGCTGGCTGAGTGAGCTTCCCACGGGAGGCACAATCGTCGCGGGTGACACTAAGGAAGTAGTCATCACCTTCAACTCAACCGGATTAGCAGCTGGTTTCTACCAGGCGAATATTGTTATCAGCAGTAATGACCCTGACCAACCTGATTTGACATTGCCTGCCACGCTTACGGTTATAGAACCAGATATCCTGATCACATCACCGCCTTTGGATATGTCGCTGTTCCCCAATGAAACCGGCACGATCAACTTCACGATTGAGAATATTGGAACTGCTGACCTGGAGTGGAGCGCCACGGATGATGCGGCCTGGTTAAGCGAGCAGCCTGCCAGCGGTAGACTCGTGCCAGGCGGATCGACCGAAGTGATCGTCACCTTCGACGCCGGCAATCTCAGCCCAGGCGAGTATTCGGGGCAAATCACCATTGCCAGCAATGATCCGGATGAGCCGGTGATCACGCTGGATGCTATACTGACAATAAATACCCCTGAATCGGACCTTGCAGTGATTAAAACTGCTGATCCCTCTGCAGATGTGGGGAATCCGATTCTATACACCTTGAACGTAATCAATAATGGTCCTCAAGCAACAACGGGTGTCTTGGTTGTGGACACGCTGCCCGATCTGGTCATGTTTGTTTCTGCCAGCCCGCAATGCGCAGAAGCAATGGGTATGGTTACCTGTGACATTGGTGATCTTAGCTCGGGGGGCACAGCTGACCTCACCATTACCGTAACTGCAGCTGACGGTGGTATCGCCAGCAACACAGCCGTGGTTTCAGCGGATAATATCGATCCGAATCCGAATAACAATATGGACACTGCTGATACCACCATATCTGAAGCAGATATATTGGTCACTGCCCCAGTGCTGGATATAGCCCTTTCACCAGATGAAACCGGAATTATGAGCTTCACCATCGAGAATATTGGGCAAGCGGATCTGCTATGGAACCTGGACGAAACCACTCCGGTAAGTTGGCTGAGTGAACAACCAGATTACGGAACGCTCGGACCAGGTGACATAATCGAAGTAGAGGTCGCCTTCGAACCTTCAGGTCTCACGCCCGGATTGTACCAGACCGATATCGATATCAGCAGCAATGACCCTGATGAGCCATCTATTGTGCTTCCGGTCAACCTGACCGTACTCGGGCCAGACATTAGCATAACAGCGCCGGCATTGGAAGCAACTCTGTTCCCCGATGAGACCTCTAACCTCACCATGACCATAAGCAATAACGGGGCTGCGAATCTGTATTGGAGCATGAGCGATGGAGCACCCTGGCTGAGCGAGGTACCGGACGCCGGTATTATCCCATCCGGAGGGAGTACAGAGGTGTTGATCACCTTTGACTCTACGGGCCTCACTCCTGGGTCATTCGACACCGATCTGGTTATCACCAGCAACGACCCGGATGAGCCGGAGATCATCCTATCTGCCAACCTTACGGTGATCCAGCGGGAAGTTGACCTGGTGGTGAGGAAGACTGCCAGTGCAAATACTGTAAATATAGGAGATACGATCACTTATACCCTGGTCATTACAAATAACGGACCCCAAGATGCGGCAGGGGTCATACTGACGGATACACTACCGGCGTTGGTGAGCTTGCTCCATGCACCGCCTGGGTGCACTGAATCGTCCCAGGTGATCAGCTGTGAGATTGGTGACCTGGGAGTAGATAATAGCGTAACCCTTACCATTGTAGTCACTGCGACCGGAGTAGGAGATGCAATAAATAATGCAGAGGTATCATCGGATTTAAATGATCCAGATATGACCAACAACACGGATTCTGTGAGCATCAGGATCGATCGGATGATGATCAAATTATTCATACCAATGCTTCAAAGACATTGATCGGAAATCGTAGAGTGAGTACGTTGAGTGGGCGGTAATCACCGCCCACTCTTTTTGTCAGCGGCAGGGCCAATAATTTCAGATAATCCCCGATGAATCCGAATCCATCGAAATATTAGCTGGTCTAAAACGATAAAACATGACATTAATCAAACATTCCTCTGAACTATGGCAATGGAGTGGGGATAATGGTTGTGTTATACTGCACAAAACCAAAGCAGGGTCAGGCAGATTTATAAGGCAGGACGGTCATTTGATCACGGGTATCTCTGCTGAGGGATTCAGTAAGCTGGCAGTTTCGCGAATAATTTACGGTCGAAGCGCTGCAGAAAATGGTTCGTTCTCAACAATCCGTTCTTCAAGCTGGCGAGCTGTGGATAATACGCCGGTCATATTATTCATGTTGTAACACGAGGTCTTATGAATACTCAGGAATATATAGAACTGGAAGAGCAGTATGGAGCACACAACTACCATCCCCTGGATGTGATCCTTACACGTGGGGAAGGGGTATGGGTCTACGACATTGATGGCAACCGCTATCTCGACTGCCTGAGCTCCTACTCTGCACTCAACCAGGGGCACGTCCATCCCAAGATCCTCAATGCGATGCTCGAGCAGGCGAAAAACCTGACCCTGACCTCACGCGCCTTCCGCAACGACCAATTACCCTT
>JBGOYO010000041.1:0-12473 GCA_041479715.1 Anaerolineae bacterium | reverse complement strand
CCACGCCCTTCCCTGCCATCACAAACGGTTCCATCAAAACGATCGGGTCCTGCCCACCGTGACCGCCTCGGTCAATCTGGCCGTGGTCGCTGATGACCAGGAGCGTATCTTTGGTCAGGTCCATCGTTGTTCCAATTTGCTGGAGCAATTGATCCGTTCTATTCGCTGCTGCATCCCAGCGTGGGTCAATCGGTCCGCCCTCGTGATGTCCTGCATAATCTACCTGATCCAGGTGGATCAATACTAATTGGTATTGCCCCTCTGTCAGCCATGGGACTGCTGCCTCGGTAACCTGCTGATCGGCAGTATTATCTTCCCCGGCGGTATAAAAACTCGCCGATACGCCTTGCTGAGGGATCAGCTTTTCGAACCAATTGAACGCTGAGATTGCGGTATGCAGACCAGCCCGGGTTGACGCAGAATACAAATTATCCTGGGTAAAGCTGGGGATATCTGCGTAATCCAGGTTCATGGCTGGTCCGTCACTGATATCCGGCCATGCTCCCGTCAGGATGACTGAATAACCTGGTTGAGAATAGGACGGAGGTCGACTATGCATTAATCCCGATGCTCCCACACTCCTCAGCTGGTTGAGATAGGGCATCACATCCGTTTTCAATGAAGTATCGTAACGTAATGCATCAATCAGCACGATCACAAAGCTGCGGGCATTCGGTTTTCCAAGGGCTGTGCCTGGTTTCGGAGGTGTGTTCTGTAATGGTGACCGGTAAGCATAGATTGAATCCATCAAACTGGTCGCCCAAAAATAGGCGATTCCCATGACAATCAAACAGATCAGGATCCCAATGATGATCGAGGCGCTTTTTTTCATAAACCCTCACCTTTAAAGTCGTTACTCACGCTACTTTGCAGACTCATTTCTTCCCGGAGATTTTTCCGTAGCACATCAATCGGTTCACGCTTTCCAGTTTCTTCATCAATATAATACCATGCCATCCAACCATTACAGGGTGCTTTCAGTATCTCTCGACCTACTTTATGGATTGAACCGGTAGATTCTCCATACCTGATCTGACCATTGGTTAATATGCAAGCCTGGCGGTCGCCGGTCTGGCCATAATAAAGTACCTGCCCTTCTTTCAAACAACCATGCTGCAATAATGCGATGAAAGGTATCCTATTTCTATTGTCTGTGGATGGACTCTTGAAAGGATTTTGGAAATCAGGACTTACCTGGATCGAATCAATCCGCTCCTGGGCGATGGAGATATATCCTGAGTCAGCTTCAATTCCGATCCAATGACGACCTAGTTTTTTAGCTACTGCACCAGTTGTTCCGCTTCCAAAAAAAGGATCCAGGATAATATCACCCGGGTTCGTGCTCGATAAAATAACCCGCTCGAGTAAGGCTTCTGGCTTCTGGGTTGGGTGCGCTTTCTCCCCGTTTCTCTTCAGCCGCTCTTTCCCCGTACACAAGGGTAATTTCCAATCACTCCGCATCTGCACGCTAGCCTCATTACCGCTGTCGCGGTTGATGGATTTCATCGCTTTATAATTAAATGTATATCGGTTCCCTTTATTTTTTTGTGCCCAGATAAGCGTCTCATGCGCATTGGTAAACCTGACACCGCGGAAATTCGGCATGGGGTTATTCTTGATCCACACAATATCGTTCAGAATCCAATATCCCAAATCTTGCATGATCCTGCCCACCCTGAAGATATTATGGTATGAGCCGATCACCCATATTGTCCCGCTGTCTTTCAGCACCCGCTGGGATTCCTTCAGCCAATCAAGCGTGAAGCGATCATAAACTTCGAAACTGGTAAATTGATCCCAAGCTTCCTCTACCCCATTAACTTTAGTCGCATTCGGGCGCCATAGATCTTTTTCCAATTGCAAATTATATGGTGGGTCAGCGAAGATTACATCCACTGACTTATCAGGGAATTCTTTTAATTCCTGAGTGCAATCTCCTTTTATGATTTGGTCTATTAGGATATCAACTGCAGTCATGAATGTACTCTTTCCAAACTTTGGGGTATTGATTTGCACACTTCGCGATATACGCTTGACCCTGTTCTATTCCATAGGAAAGTGTCTTCATCAGGACATGATTCTTTTGATGCAGCGTAAAGCCAAGATTCCCGCCATTTCATGGCGATACTCTCCGCTCGCCCATTCATCCTCAGCTTGGCTATACGCACTCCTCGCCGCTGCCTCGAGACCTTCAGCTTCCGGACCATCCATCGCCAGGATGGGCGCATCTCCCCAGCCACCCAGTGCCAGCCTGGTCCTACCGGAGTGCCACTGAGCTATCGCAGCACATACGATCGGCTGATCAGCCGGTGTTCGCGCAATGCTCTCATACGCGGTTTTTATATTTAATGGCAGGCTGACCTGGCTGATTAACCCTCCTGGCTCTCTTTCTGCTCTGAGGGGCAACCAATCGCCTAGTTTAATTTGTTGCGGTTCTATATCTAACGCAAGTATCTCAAGGCTGGCATCCAGGGCAAGCAGCATGGTCGCAAGCGGCGATCTTCCACTCGCGGTGACTAACGTCCCGGCAATCGTCGCTGCCTGGCGTAGATTGGTTGTTGCTTCCAGCTTGATGGATTGATAAAGGTCTTCTGGAAGTCCTTTATAATCCAGCAGTTCTTGTAACTTCGCTGCCGCTCCCACCTGCAGCAGGTTGCCCGCTTTCGAAATGATGCCTAACCCCAAGGCTTGCAGGTCTACCACGGCATATTGCTTATCCGTATCCCTGTTGTTATGCGTTCCCCCTCCAAGTGGATAGGAAATCGGTTGTTTTCTTGCCAACAGACTCAGCGCTTCTGGGATGGTCGTCGGGCGTTGGTATTCAATGATCATTGGTTCCTCTTTTTACTCACACATAGACCTGGTTCAATCTGGATAAACCTTCCACCCCAGCTCGTTCAGGTCCACCTGATCTTTGATTTCATCCGGTACATTCACCAACACTGCCTCAGCTTCGGCCAATACATCGCCATCCGGACCGAATATTTGCGCGGTCGCAATCGCAGTCCTTTCCCTGCTTTTACCAGCATGCCCGATAATACGCAAGGGTTGTCCCACTGGGACGTTTTTTCTATATCGTACGTCTAACCTGGCGGTGAACATGAATCGAGGTGGATCCCCTCCCATGTGCACCCTACCTGTAACTTCATCCAGCATGGCTGCCACCACTCCACCATGCACCACCCCCGGGTAACCCTGATATTGCTCCGGAACGGTGTATTCAACCTCCACCTCACCCGGCGCGGTTTCATAAAACTTCAGTTTCAACCCATACGGGTTTTCTCGTCCGCATACGAAGCAGTGTTTTGAATTAGGCTGTTTCATTGCTTTTTCACTCGAGAATATCTCCTACCGGTCTAAGAATAGAGGGGCTTTATCTTCTCGCTAACCGATAATCCACACCATATTCCCATACCAACCTGCGGCACCATCCGGTTACCTGTTTATCGGTGTCCAATTGTTGATGTCCATCAGTTCATATCCAGCCAGCTCCAGGTCTTCTGGGAAATCGATATCTAACGCCACCGAACCCCTCTCGCACACTTCTAGACGCGCCCCGGCCTTCTTAGCCTGTGAACAATGCCTCTGGAATGAGCCAGGGCCATATTCATATTGGATCAATCCCGGAGGTGAAATGAGCAGGGCGTTCGTTCCCTGGTGGTGCCTATCCGGTGTGATCACCACCACCGGCGGGTTCACCCCCCGGCTGACTACTTCGTGGATGTCATCTCGAGTTAACAATGGCAGATCAGCCGGGATAATCAGAATGCCCTGCACCGAATGACTTAGTGCCACCATGGTAGCCCGGGTTAGTGCAGTATTGAGATGGGGTGAACCTTGCTCTTGCACCGTCCGGGCGCCATATTCCCTGGCGACGGTCAGGGCCTCAGGGTCGCGGCTAACTACCAACGAATACTCGATCTCTGGCACCGATGCCAAGATCTCTAGCGTGTTGGATAGCAGGTAGTGGTTCAAAGCAGTACGTGCTTCTAGGCTTAAAACGCCAGATAAACGGGATTTTCCCCGACGCAGAGGTTTTACGGGAATTATTGCCCAAAGAGTCATCTTATCACCTTCTCAATATAACATTAATCGTTCCAATGATCTCCTGTGCTAATCTACCACGGTCTGCTTTGTCGTTCATCATGATATTGGTTAAAGTAGTCTGAATACCCAGATCGTTTATTTCGGTTTCCAATCCAGAATCAGAGTCGTCGATGACGATACTCTGAATAAGCTTATTATAATGTTGAGCGACCGTTAGCGCGCTTGGTCGGTGCCCCATTTCAGAAAACATCTTGGCTGCTGGTCCTTTAACCGTTTTATCTCCGATAATCGGCGAGACGGCAACCACAATCTTAGCTTCGAGTGCCTTTCTGAGATTGGGCACCGCCAAAATTGGATCGATACTCACCCAGGGGTTGGATGGGCATATGATGACTGCATCACAGTTCTCAATTGCTTCCAAAACCCCTGTTGCTGGTTTTGACTTCGCTGCTCCCTTAAAATAAAAACCCTTTACCCTCGGCTCGCATCGTCGGTGGACGAAATATTCCTGGAACTCCAAATCACCCTCATCGGTATATACCCACGTCTGAATCAAATCATCACTCATGGGTAATACCTTAACCTGTACCCCCCACATTCGGCAAAACTCGTTCGTAATTTGGCTCAGTGTCCACCCCTCATCATAACGAATATTACGCACAAGATGTGTGGCAAGGTCAGCATCGCCAATCTGGAACCAAACCGGCATTCCCATTTGCTTTAATGTTTCAAGCACACTCCAGGTTTCGCTTTTTCGACCCCAACCGGTCTCAGGGTTTGCCATCCCAGCCAGGGTGTAGCACACTGTGTCCAGGTCCGGTGATATCCTGAGTCCCAAGTAGATGAAATCGTCGGCAGTGTTCACAATGATGGTCAGATGTTCTGGTTGCAGCACCTGCGCCAGTCCATCGGCGAGTTTTGCACCACCCACTCCACCGGCTAAGGCAATTATTTTAAGGTCAGCCATGTTCAGCAGTCAGGTGATTATCTAGAACCAATGTTCACTACTGGGTATGAAGATTTTCTGGAAGTATTTTATAAATCACACGCACTTCGTTCGGTGTAAAGCTGGTGTAATGATCTGCTCCGGTATATTTTTTCGCCAGGATGTCGATGTGATCTCGGGCACCTTCCGTGGTTATTTCGACCACGCGGCCGCGAATCTGTATATAGCGATACGGGTTCTTGGGATCAGTGATCACGAATGCCACCCTTGGGTCTCGCCGCATATTGCGATCTTTCACCCGACCGATGGCTGAATTAACTAATATGTAACTCTCAGTCGTGTTAAACCATACCGGTGTTAATTGGGGTGAGCCGTCTTTCATTAGCGTCGTTAAGGCTCCAAATGCTTTCGTCTCATCTTTGATCAAATCGATATACTCATCAGGTATCCATGCCATAGTCTGGCTCCTTGATATTAATCTCTTTTGACGTACATTCCCCTCATCTGGCCTACATTGATAAAATTGATGATCGACCGGATTTCTTCCTCTGTGCAATCATAGATTATTTTTAGTTCCGTGTCACGTTTGTATAAGTCCACTGTACAGAGTGCTCCCACCACTTTCTTTTCACCCAAGGATCCAACCCAAATATCTACTCCGCCCGTATCCAACGAGATCGTGCCTTTCAAAAAGCCGTAACTGATCGGGTAAGTGCCGTGCGGGTAACGCTGGTGTGTGGACCCCTTGGGTCGATCGATCTCGATTTCGCTGGTTTCGACGAGTCGCTGCAGATATTCCCAAAAATCTTCATTCATCGAAATAAATCCTGATCTTTCGAGCGCAATAACTCACTCAGGCTACCTTCCCGAAGCATATAAGGGAACCCTCTCACATGTACGATGGGAGTAGCTTCATCGGCTTGGCCCATCACCAATGATGCTGCTGCTGCCAGCTCATCGCCTACACCAATTGTAGTGATGCGCAGGTTATACCCAAACAGGTCGTTTTTTCCACGCATATCCACCAATCCCGGTAAACCGGCGATACCAATTGCTACACCCACTACCCCTTGCCGCCATGCCCGTCCATGCGAATCGATGATCATCACTCCCAGCTGTACGCCGCTCAGCTCTTCAAGCTTTTGGCGTATTCTCTGTGCCGACTCATCCGGCTTTTTGGGTAGTAACAGCACCCACTCATCACCGGGTTTGGCTTCTCCGGCTACGTTTGAATGATCGATTCCCGCGTTGGCGCAAATGAATCCCAGCCTGTGTTCAACGATGATCGTTCCCGGGCGTGTCCGCAGTACTGCGTTGCTCTCCTGCAGGATCAATTCTACCAGGCGGGCATCCTTATCGATTTTTTTAGCCAGTGTGACCGCATGCTCAGATGGCTGCACAGTAACCAGGTTCACCCACCTGCCCTCCGCTTTTGAGACGATTTTCTGAGCCAGAGCAAGGATATCGCCATCCTCGAGCTTGATCCCAGCCTGAGCTAAGCCTATCCAGATGAAATCCACCAGGTCATCACCGGTTTTCACCATGGGGATATTCGGCAGCGGAGTGAGTACCAGGCTTGTCATAAAGCTCCATTACCTCTGTTCCGGTATCCCCACGATCTTGACGCTCGCATTTCTGCTCTTGTAATACTTGTTCAGGCTAATCATAATGGACGTCAATCCCTCCACTACGTTTGAATTCGCCAGTCCTCCTGCATAATAACCGCGCATCCCGGCTGCCTGGGCTAACCTGATCACCTGTTCCGCTGCTTCGAGGTCATCCGAGCATACCAGCACATCCGCGTCCAGCGGCATCTCGATCGCCTGATACAACGAATTGGCAGGCACATTCTGAAACGCCCCCACCACTCGAACACTGGGGCCTAATATTTCCTGCGTTATCTGTGCTGCACACGGCGGTTCAGGTGGTCGTGGGTTTCGATAATCTACCCGCGAGGTGGCATCCACCAGGATTTTCCCCTCAACATTGTTTCTCAAACTCTCCACAATCTGTTGGTGGGCATCTTGAATAACCGTCAGCACACAGATATCACCCTGTTTGGCAGCCTCGCTGTTCTCTAAACCACTAACCGTATCAATTCCCAGCTGGCCGTTGATCTTTTGCGCAGTCTGATTGGCCTTTTCCACCTGCCTTGAGCCAATCAATATTTTATAACCGGCATAAGCCCAGCGTAAGGCTAAACCTGTGCCTTCCTTACCTGTCCCACCAATAATTGCGATCGTAGGTTGTGGCTCGGTCATGTACAATCCTCTTGATCCTCACCTGTATCATGATGCTTCATACTTATTCCTTCCGTCGTTCACACTATCGTACACGAAATTACATGGCTATCTCTATCTTATTCGAATAGCTTTATCCTCAGTCAAAAACAGTCGGGTAAGTCTGTTTGCCAAAACAGCGGAATATATCCTGGATTTCGCCTGCCAAATCAAGCCATCGAGGAGAAGTCATGCCAAATACCATTTGCCCGTAGCGGTTTGTATGCCGTACTTGTGGAAATCACTTCCTTTTTCAGTCATAAGATCGGCAGAGATGGCAGTATATTCCGATGAGCATATCCTTTCTATAGCCTGACCGCGATGAAAAATTCATCTGCAGGTACTACCGATCTGTAACAAATTTATTTTAGCACAGAATATGATGCGAAATCACGTATAATCTTGGCAGGCTATCACCATGTACCGATCACTTCCCGTTTGGAACCATTTTTTACGCATCCATTCATTCTATCCCCTGCTGCTATCCACGCTAATGGCTTGTGGTTTTTACGCCTTCCGGGTCATTTATAGTGGAACGTACAACTACGCCAACCTGCTCTGGAATTTAACCCTCGCCTGGCTACCTTATATTTTTGCCGTGATTGCTTCCTCGGTCTATGGGATTACTCCAAAACGATGGTGGCTGATTTTTTTGTTCGGTTTTCTCTGGTTGGCCTTTTTCCCCAATGCACCTTATATCGTTACCGATTTTTACTATCTCGATCCCCGTCCACCCGTCCCACTATGGTTTGATATCAGTCTGATCGCCATTTTTGCCTTTACCGGTTGTTTCCTCGCCATTGCCTCATTGCGCACCATCCATGTGATGATTGACAGATCGTTGGGGAGGATTTACGGCTGGCTCTTTGCACTTTTTTCGCTGGGACTCGCCAGCTTCGGGGTATATCTGGGTCGATTCGGTCGTTATAACAGCTGGGATATCCTGCTCGAGCCTAAATCCCTCTTAAAAGAGATCGCCGGTAATCTCCTCAACCCTCTTGATAACCTCGGTTTTGTCGGATTCACCATTATGTTCACATCCATTTTATTGGTTTTCTATCTGATGTTTGTGACTGCTTCCATGCCTTCGGATGCCAACCAATAAATTGGGTTTCAAAATCCCCCTAAACTCCAAATTCAGGATAAAATTATCGCTTATGCCAAATCAACCATTTCTCACACGCATTAAAAACGGAGACGTGCTCGTGGCTGATGGAGCCACCGGTACAAATCTGATCGCCAGGGGCCTTCCAAGCGGATTGACCGCAGAATCCTGGGTCATGGATCAGCCTGAGAAGGTCACCCAGCTGCACCAGGATTTCATTCGCGCCGGCGCCGATATCATCCTGACCAGCACTTTCAACGCCAGCTCCATCCGCCTTAGGAATTCCCCTTTGGATGGCAAGGCAGACCAGGTCAACAAAAGTGCTGCCGAGATTGCTAAAATGGTAGTGGGCGCCGCGCAGGTATACATCGCCGGTTCCCTCGGTCCCATCGGCCAATTAATTAAGCCATATGGGCCTTTAACAGTCGATGAAGTTAGAGCTGCCTATGCCGACCAAGCTCGCGCTCTGAAAGATGCAGGAGTCGATCTCCTGGTGATCGAGACCCAATTCGATATCAATGAAGTTAGTGCTGCTGTCGATGGTGTTCGCCAGGTGAGTAACTTGCCTCTGGTCGTTTCCTACAGCTATGATCGTGGCCGGCGCACAATGATGGGCATTAGCCCCACCCAGGCCGCCCGGCAGCTCGAATCATTGCCCGTGGAAGTGATCGGGATAAATTGTGGTCACAGCCTGGACGAGAACCTCCAAAACCTGGTCGAGCTGCGAAGTCAGACGTCTAAGCCAATTTGGTTTAAGCCCAATGCCGGTCTCCCCCATTTAGATCCAGCGGGGAAAACCGTCTACGACGTAACCCCCGAGGCCATGGGATCACTGGTCCAGTCCTGGTTGGATGCCGGCGCCCAGATCGTTGGTGGATGTTGCGGCACCAGTCCGGATCACTTGCGCGAAATTTCTTCGCATGTCAAGATGTAACCTATTCCAAGTTAAATAAAGGTATCTCAATGGAAGCATTAAGCCAATCCGCGCCTGCTGGAAAAGTCGTCGCCATCTATATCGCCCCTGCCCAGGGTGAGCCAACCGTCTATATTGAGCAAGCCCATTTGGTTCCCCGGATGGGTATTGAGGGTGATCGCTATTATTATATGGCCCAAAAAAGCGGCAAAGATTCCAAACCTGGGCATGCACTTACCCTGGTTGAGATGGAAGCAATTGAGGCCATCTGCCAGCAGGATGGGATTCCACTTACCCCTGACCAGACCAGGCGCAATATCGTCACTCGCGGTATCTCCCTAAATGACCTCGTCGGTCGGGTATTCACCATTGGTTCAATCCAAGTGCGGGGGGTTAAGCTATGCGAACCCTGCAGCTATTTGGCAGGTCGCACCGATCCTCGCATCTTGTCATCCATGGTTAACCGCGGTGGTTTACGCGCCGAAATCATTTCCGAAGGCATTATTAATCTCAATGACATCATCACCGTTCCGAGTAAGGAGAAAGTATGACCGATCCTCGTTCTGCAGCAATCCAATACGCCCACGACAACGCACCTCGCTTTTTGGATGAGCTGAAAGAATTTGCCACCATACCCTCGATTTCCACCGATGAAGCTGCAAAACCGGATGTACTCCATGCCGCGGAGTGGGTTGCCACCCATATGCGCTCCCTCGGCATTGAAAGTGTTCAGATATTACCCTCCGGCGGTCACCCAGTGGTCTATGGTGAATACATACACGCCGGTAGTAAAGCGCCTATTGCCCTGATTTACGGGCATTATGATGTCCAGCCCGTCGATCCGCTCAATCTCTGGGTGACCCCACCCTTCACCCCGGATGTACGGGGTGATTATATCTATGCCCGTGGGATTACGGATATGAAGGGGCAGATGATGGTGGCCCTGGACGCTTTCGAGGCGATCATCAAAACGGGCCATCTGCCAATTAATTTCAAGTTCTTATTTGAAGGCGAAGAAGAGATTGGTTCACCCCATCTAGTCCCTTTTTTAAAAGCTCATAAGGACCTGCTATGCTGCGATTTCGCCATCAATCCCGATACCGGTGCGCTCACCCCCGATATCCCGTGCATCACTTATGCATTGCGTGGTCTCGCTTATATGGAAATTCGTATCGACGGCCCCGACCATGATCTACATTCAGGTAGTTTTGGAGGTGCCGTGCTCAATCCTGCTCAGGCATTATGCGAATTGATCGCCGGGATGCATGATGCCCAGGGACGGGTAACCTTACCGGGTTTCTATGATAAAGTACTCCCCATTGAGCCTGAAGAACGTGTACAGCTGGCGAAATTACCGACCGGTGATCAATTCTATCTGCAAGCCAGCGGCTCCCCTGAACTATACGGAGAAACCGGGTACAGCACCATCGAGCGTCTCGGGGTGAGGCCAACATTGGAAGTGAATGGTATGTTTTCTGGTTTCATCGGCGAGGGGGCCAAAACCGTTCTCCCCGCCTATGCCATGGCTAAAATATCAACCCGCCTGGTTCCCAACCAGCAACCGGACGATGTCTATGCGCAGATGCGCACTTATCTCGAGACTCACGCCCCTCGTGCGATTCGTTGGACCCTGACCCCCATGCATGGTGGTCCTCCTTCTATATCCGACCTGAATTCAGTATATGTACAGGCATTATCCACCGCATTGGAAACCGTGTGGCACAAACAGCCTGTGTATAAGCGTGAAGGCGGCAGTGTACCGGTAGTCCTAGACTTTCAGGAAATTCTGGGAATAGAAACCGTCAATACCGGATTTTCGATGGTCGATGATAACGCCCACTCTCCAAATGAAAAGTTGCATCTCCCCACCTGGTATCGTGGTATCGATAGCTTTATCCATTTCTATTTCAATCTTGCTCGCTGACAATAGAAACTCAATAATGGTATTTTTATAGGTACTCTATGGCTGAGAAATCTCGTTTCCCTCTATATGGTGGTCAGGCAGTTATCGAAGGGGTAATGATGCGCGGCACCCATTCTGTCGCCATCGCCATGCGTAACCCGGCGAAGGAAATCGTGCTGCATAAGGAACCCCTGGCTTCAGTTTATAAGTCTCAGGTGATGAAACTCCCCTTCATCAGAGGCCTGGCAATGTTAGCAGATGCTCTGGTGCTTGGCATCCATGCCCTCACCATCTCAGCCAACACCCAGACCGGAGAAGATGAAAAAATCGAAGGTCCCGTCTTATATCTGACGTTGTTCGTCTCGCTGGCGATCGGTGTTGGCCTTTTCTTCCTGGCACCTGCCGCCTTGGGTCAACTTTCTGAGCGCCTCCTTGGGATCAATTCGTGGTGGGGAAATGTACTGGAGGGTCTCGTTCGCCTGCTGCTGTTAATCGGATATATCTGGGCTGTCGGTCAAATGGCTGATATTCGCCGTGTCTTTTCCTACCATGGCGCCGAGCACAAGACTATCAACGCTTATGAAGCCGGTGCTGAGCTGACCCCCGATAATGTCGCAAGTTTTTCGGTGGAGCATCCTCGCTGTGGTACAGCTTTCCTGCTCACGCTTGTCTTACTGTCAATCCTTGTTTTTTCCCTTCTCGGTCCGCTTCCGTTTGTTTGGCGTATGATCAGTCGTGTCATTCTACTGCCGGTCCTGGCTTGCATCGCTTATGAGTACATCCGTTGGACGGCCAATCACCTCGACTCAAAATTCGTGCGCCTGTTGATCAAGCCTAATTTGGCATTGCAGCACCTTACAACCCGTGAACCAACCAAGGACATGCTTGAAGTATCCATCGCAGCCTTTAATGCCATGCGCCTGGAAGAAGATATCCCACTTTAGCTATTCTGGTTTCGATCCGTAGTTAAATAAAAACAGCGACCAATGAATCGGTCGCTGTTTTCCTCCTCATTCACCCATAATCTGGACGATAATCTCGCGTTTTCTGGGTCGCGTATCAAAATCGACGAACACAATCTGCTGCCAGGTTCCCAGGGTCATTCGCCTCGCCACCAGAGGTACGGTCAGGCTGGCTTTGAGAATCGCTGCTCTAATATGGCTGTGACCATTTCCATCGTGCCAGGCTTCATTATGCAAGTAGGTATCATCGCTGGGCACCAATTCGTTAAATATTCTCTTTAAATCTTGCAGCACGCCTGGCTCGAACTCTAATGTGGT
>JBGOYO010000040.1:0-12543 GCA_041479715.1 Anaerolineae bacterium | reverse complement strand
TCAGCCGTTCCGAAAGTTCCACCGATGGTATCACCGATATCGGGGGTAAATCCGTTTGTGCCTGAAAGGATTTTAGCCATATCCTGAAGCTGCGGATCGATATATTTCCCCTCTGCCTGCTTGTTCGGGTCGAGGGAAAATCCGGTGGCAGCCCAGTTGGCAGCACCGACCGGCCCGGTGATATAGGACAACAGAGCTTTGGCGGCTGCAGAAGTGCTGAAGGCGTACATGTAATCTGCGCCACCTTGCAGCCCCTTGGCACCTGGGAAACCAAAGAAGGCGTAATCTGTGCCGTACTTCAGTGTAAGATAAGTAGAGGCGATGTTGCCGCCCGCAAAACCTGACTGTTTAACCATCATAGCCTTAGGTGGATCGCTGAACGGCTGTAGCAGCGCATCGGAAAAGGTTGTGTTGACAGTTCCAGTAGCTCCACCAACAGTGTATTTAGGATCAGATGCCCACTTGACGTATTGTTGATAGGCAGCCAGGACGCCAGCATCACTATATTTCACAGTACCGTTGATAATCCCACTGACATAATCCGGTCCCTTTTTAGCCAGCAGGATATCCTGGATGAAGTCAGAACCGGTCCAACCGGTGGCAGCGTCTGATCCAAAGCCCATCGCCCAAGGCACCTGACCGTTGGCGACCATTTTCTCGACCAGGGAATTAAGCTCATCCAAGGTGGTCGGGACGGTGTACCCATTGGCAGCAAATTGCGCCGGGCTATACCAGATGATGGACTTTATATCCGTCTTGGCAGGTAGGGTAAGCAGCTTACCACCCACAGTGCCCATGGTTATCCAATAAGCTGCGTAATTGCTGGGATCAACCCCCAATGTGGTTAGATCCTGCAGCTTGGCAGTGTATAGGGTTAGAGGCGCGGTGGTCGGCCAGAAGAGCACGTCCGGAGGGGTACTCTTTACAGCGGTATCCAATACTGCAGCATCGCGGGTAGAATTTGCAACAATCTTCACGCCGCAAGCTTGCACGAAAGGAGCGATGATATTGTTGAACAAAGATTCCTCGTTACCGGTCCATTGGTACAATACGGTGACCTGATCACCCGCCTTGGCTGCTCCACAGTCGATCGATCCTGACGCAGTAGGCGCAGGGGTTGGGGGGACCGCAGTGGGTGCAGTGGTAGGTGCTGTGGTTGCCGTGGCCGCAGCCATCGTTGGAGCAGTAGTGGGTGCCAAAGTAGGGGCGGTGGTGGGTACAACTGGTTTCGTGGGTGGGATAGATGTCGGTTGCACGGCGGCCGGTGGCGTGGCGGTCGGCTGCGATACCGTGGGGGCACAGGCAGTAACCAGGATGGCTACAAGCATCAAAGTGCCCAGTATTTTGTAAGTTTTAGACATTTCTTTCCTCCATTTTTGTTTAATCTAATACATAATTTGTTAGCTACAGTTATTACCAGGAACAAGGTTATCCCCCTATGCCTCCATTCTGCTGGAAATAGAAAAGTTCGCTGCGGAATTGCGAAGTATTTTCGGTAAATAATAATATTCCAGCGAAACCGCTACTTTTAGTGCGTCGGCAATTGGTGTAGAACGATAACGGTTTATCCATTGTTTCATATTCACCCCTTACACGTGTAAAAGTTATAAATCTAACTAATATGGATGTCAAGTGTAAGGGGATTAATAGATTCTAATCAGATATGTCCAGTTATCTATCCACAGGTCAAGATTTTTATTCACAATCGGAATATAGAAAATCAAGGAAGAGTGCTCTGTAAAATGCACACTATGCCTCGTTTACAGCACATATTAAGGTTCTTGAATGGAGTAAGATTATCCGGTGCAGTTATTGCTTAGGAGGGGTAAAATTAACTGGTACTAAGGTTGCTAACCTTCTATAATTTTTAGCCGATATAGGGGGAAGCATCATGTATGTTGTAAAATCCCCTATGTGATGAAAGCTTTGAAGCTAAACAGCATTTCTATGTGATCAAGGAGGTGAAAAAGAAGTCACGAGAAATAATTTAAGGGTTTGGGATAACAAATATATACGCTCATTATTAGTAATGTAATAAACCTAGTACGCCGAGGAGAATGAACATGAAGAACCTTGTTTTAATGGCATGCGTATTTCTTTTACTGACTGCCTGTGGACCTTCGGCTGAGCAACAAGCTACCATGACAGCGACAGCCATAACTGCCACCGCTGCCGCCTGGACGCCTACTCCCACAGCAACGAATACCCCTACCCCTACACTCACACCTACCCCCACACAGACGCCCACACCAACATTAACTCCCACTACCACGAACACACCAACCCCCACACGCGACCCGAACCGTTACTACGCCTCTGATGGCGTCTTTTCGATGATGATCCCGGCAGGCTGGGAGACGCAAGATTTTGGTCTTAAATACGAGGGTTTGATCGGACCTCAGGTTGGCACCGGGAATGTCACAATGATCTTCACCGCCGAAGAGACTAACGTCTCCATGCTGGAGTATTCAACGGCCGTGCAGACACTCTTAAAGGCATCAGATCCTAATATGATCCTCGTCAGCGAAGACAGCATGGTCACTCCGGGTGGCCTGGAATATATCCGCACGGTGATAGACTATTCCCTCCAGGGGACAGCTGTCCAACAAACGTTTTACATTTTTGAAAATGGTGGCACTAAGTATACGGTGATTTATTCGCGACCAAGCGATGCAGGCGCTGAATACGATGCAGTGGTGGATGAGGCAATCAATACCTTTCAATTTGAGCAGTAACTGAGATGATCAGGGATATGTGAACTCAAAACCTGTAACCGTGCTTACTGAGGATCAGCCCGGTGTGACTGGTGGAATTATCGCCCGCGCCGGGCAGATCCTTTTCGTGTTCGTTTTCCTTGGGTTGATCCTGTTCCTCGGATCCGGCAATATAAGATGGACTGCAGCTTGGGTTTTCCTGGGTATCAGCGTGCTCAGTGTGGCGATTAATTCAATCTTCATGCTGCGGACCAGCCCTGAGACCATTGCCGAGCGGGGACGGGCAAAGGAGTGGCAGGATTGGGATAAGCTGGTCAGTGGTCTTTGGGCGGGGGTTCAATACCTGCTCCTGCCTCTTGTTGCTGCCCTGGACCAGCGATTTGGTTGGTCAGGAGAGATTGGGATCATTTGGCAAGGGGTTGGGGCGTTAGTATACGCCCTCAGCCTGGCGCTGAGTGGCTGGGCGATGATCCGTAACGCATACTTCTCGACCGCGGCACGGATTCAGACAGATAGGGGTCAACAGGTATGCCGTAGTGGACCTTACCACTTCTTGAGGCATCCAGGGTATGCAGGCTTTGTACTCCAATCACCGAGTATCGCGATTCTACTTGGTTCGGTCTGGGCATTAATCCCAGCTATTGTGGCCAGCGGGTTAATGATCATCCGCACGATATTAGAGGATCGCATGCTGCAGGCAGAGCTACCCGGATACGATGAGTATGCTCAAGATGTCAGGTACCGGCTTCTACCAGGGATATGGTGAGAAATACATGGTAGATTCCTTCAAGAGCAGTATGGAAAAATTCTTCACATCGGTGAATGTATTCATATTCCGAACCTCCAGGGGACACCTGGGCAACCGGATGGGTAGGCAATCGGTGTTGTTGCTGAATACCATCGGGCGAAAATCAGGCAAACGCCATACAACGACACTATCCTATTACCGCGATGGGAGCAACTACCTGGTTGTGGCATCGAATTGGGGTAAGGAAAACCACCCCGGATGGTACTACAACCTGGTTCAGCAACCAAGCACGACAATCCAGGTGGGACCTGAGATTATCCTTGTGGAAGCCCGCCCGGCACAAGCGGAAGAATACCAACGATTATGGGAATTGGTCACAAGTCAGAATGACCAATATATTCATTATCAAGCTGGCCTGAAGCGCAAGATCCCAATCGTGATACTAACGCCCACAAATTCAACCAGATAAATCGAATTGACAACCCGTTATAATTAGTCATCGGACGTTTTCGATCGACTTCATTGAATCATTGTTGGAGGCATTATGACTGACCCACGTGTTCTGAAACTAGCAAAAGTTCTAGTCCATTATTCCGTTGGAATCAAGCCCGGGCAGCAGCTGCACATCTCATCCAGCACAATCGCCAACGATCTGACCCTCGCCCTTTACGAAGAAGCCATCAAAGCTGGTGCCAATGTGTTCCTGGAACAGCCTCTTGATGAAGCATCGGAATTATTTTATAAATTTGCTTCCGATGCACAGCTGGATTACGTCTCTCCGGTTAGAAAACTTATCTATGAGACCTTCGATGCTCATCTGGCGATTGAGGCAATGCCCAACCGTCGATTATTGAGCGGGATTAACCCACAGCGAATGGCACGCCGCAATAAAGCCAATAGTGCGCTGATGAAGACCTTTTTAGAGCGCGCCTCACGAGGAGAATTACATTGGTGCCTTACAGTATTCCCCAACAACGCCAACGCACAGGATGCGGATATGTCTCTACGCGACTACACCGAATTCGTTTTTGCTGCGGGGATGCTAAATGAGGATGATCCTGTGATATTCTGGCAGAACATCGGGAATCAGCAGACCAAACTATGCAACTGGCTGAAAGGGAGGGAAACTGTTGTTCTGAAAGGGTCGAACGTTGACCTGTCCCTTTCCATTAAGGAGCGCATATTTATCAGCTGCGATGGAAAAGAGAATTTCCCAGATGGAGAGATATTCACCGGACCGGTTGAAGATAGCGCCAAAGGCTGGATTCGATTCAAATATCCGGCCATCTATATGGGTCAGGAAATTACCGATATCGAGTTATGGTTCGAGAACGGCCGGGTGGTCAAGGAAAAAGCCACCAAAAATCAGGATCTGCTTACCTCCAGCTTGAACACAGATGAAGGTGCACGTTACCTGGGTGAGCTTGGAATCGGCACCAATTACGGGATCACAAAGTTCACCAAGGAGATGCTCTTCGATGAAAAAATCGGCGGCACCATTCACCTGGCAGCCGGTGCAGGCTACCCCGAGACAGGCAGCAAGAATGATTCGGCCATCCATTGGGATATGCTGTGCGACATGGCCGATAGCGAGGTGACTGTGGATGGCGATATGTTTTATAAGAATGGGAAGCCAACAATCACCTGATTCACTCCCTTCTCCTGAGACGCCACGAGCATGGAGTTATGCCTTGGTCAATTATGGAAGGGGTGAGCCTGCTATACCAGAATTTCTGGATAGATACTTCGGTCGCTGGGCTAATAAAGACAAATGCTGACCCGTTGGGATGAGTGGTACTCAAGGGAAAACCTGAGCGCCGATGAACGCATTTTGGCTGCGCCGGCCTCCAGGAGCGCTGAGCTCGCGGTAGATGAGTTCAAGCTACGCAGGAAACAGCGCATCCTAGACCTGGCATGCGGGGTAGGCAGGGATACTTTCCACCTCAAATCAGGCGGGCTGTCGCCGATAGGCGTCGATGCCTCGTTCAATGGATTATTGGTTGCTTCCAAAACCAGGAAGGTGCTGGATGCAGAGGTTGAATTTGTGAATGCGGATGCCCGCTGCCTGCCATTCAGTGATGATTGTTTTGATGGCATTTACTGCTTTGGACTTCTGCATGAGTTCACCCGCCAAGAAGAAGCTGGCGAAATCGGGCGGGTAATTTCTGAAACCAGAAGGCTCCTGCGACCAAAAGGGATATTAATCCTCACCGTAGCAGCAGGAGACCCGCAAGCCGGGCTGCCCCAGGTTCAATTATTTTCGCGGAAAATGTTCGAGCAAGCCATGGATGGCTGGCAGACCCTGGAGATCCAGGAATTCGATGATGTTGGCTGCACCAACCGGACGGATTATCACATCTGGTTTGGGGTATTTGAGAAATAAGACTACATTTATTCAATCCGTGTGAATGAAGGTTTCACAATACCGGTCCGGGACACATCCAAACGATAATGAAATGATGATCAAAAAATTATTCGACTGGACACCGCGTGATATCGCCTATTGGGAGAAGATCCGCCAAAGAGGATTGGTGAAATTCATTATTTGGTACGGTTTGCTCATAACTGGCGGGTTGTTATTCGTCGTGTTTGGTCTAGCGACTATTTTCCTGTGGCTCAGGCAAGCCTGGGGCGCTCAGGTCACCGCTTCAAGCCTGTATTTTCTGGTTGGCCAGCTCGTTTTTGTGGCGTTGGTTTGCCTGCTGGGCGGGCTGATCAACAGCCTGGCCACCTGGGTAGTGGAAAACCGGTTATATCGCAAGTATAAAGAGAGAAGTTAAGGAGAATAAATGTCACCAGAGCTGATTAAAATCCTAATTCCCCTTGTGCTGTTGCTGCACGGGCTAGGGCATGGTGGTGCGATTGGAGCATTGATCGCAATAGACCGAGGATTATCGGGTGGTAAATGGCTATCTGCCCGCTCGTGGCTCTTTCCCAATATAAATCCTCGAACAGCAAAGATGATCGCATTGATTTTTTGGGCGCTATCATTGGTCGGTTTCGTCGCAGCAGCCCTGTCATTCTGGGGCATAGTGGTTCCCGGAGATTTCTGGCGACAATTAGCACTGATATCCGCCTTCGTCTCGTTCACAGGTATTATTATATTCTGGGGCAGATGGCCTTTGTTCAACACCCTGGCTGCCCAGGCAGTTAACCTGGCAGTCATCGTCACCCAGCTGTGGCTCCATTGGCCGCCGATGGCGATGTTCGGAAAGTAGGTCCGCTTATTCCGGCGGTTATTTTTGGGGGCTCTTTCTCAAACTGCCTTTATATTCCTCTTTCATCCAGCCAGGCCAGGATGTAATTGGCAACTTCCTCCCAGTTTTTCTGGCCGATGATAAAATGCGTCCGCCCGGGGAATTCCTTGAAAACGGTGATCGAAGGTGATGATTTATAGCGATTATAGTTTGTCCTATTGAGAGAGGCGGGAATTAGATGGTCGGCTGAGCCGGCGATCATCAACAAGGGTGAGTGAGGTTTACTGAAGTCAATCCTGGCGGTCAATGATTGGCGCGGAATCCGACGTGATTCTGGAACGACGTACCTGTCATAGGCAGCCTGTTGTTCTGATAAAGGCAAGCCATTAACAAAAGTATATTGGAAACGTCGGAACGACATCCTGACTGGATTGTTCTGGGAGACAAATGGCGTGATGTGAGGAAAATTCGACCTCAGAAACGACCATTTGGTGGTCAATACCCCCATTGGAGGTGCTGAATCGATTGCCACGCCCGCCGCAGCGAGGTCTTTTTGCAATAACAGCTGGACGATTAACCCACCCATCGAATGACCGATCAGGATGGGCTTTTCCGGTAGTGATGCGATAAACTCAGTGGTTGTCTGAATCACATCGTTTAATCCCAGCTCACCCAGGTCTGGAGATAGACATTTCTGCCTGAGGATCTCAATTGGCAGGTCTCTTCCGGGCCAGGCTGGAGCAAAACATTTGTAACCTTTATCTTCAAAATAAGCTGGCCATTGCCCCCAACTTAACGGAATCATGTACATCCCATGAATAAACACGATAATCTTGGTATTCATATAGAACTCCCGGTGATAATTCTCAATATCCCCGGATAAATTATACCATATTTGTCATAATTTGTCTCCATCGCAGGAAAATAGACTTTCACTACCATGAACTAAGGTTTACTTCAATTCAGAAATTTACTTTTAGCCTCCTTCGTCTGCTTGCAGACAGTGTGGGATTGGATCGATTTCAGTAGCGAGAGAGAACCCGCATGGCTAATTTTTTACATTCTATGGCATAATTCTTCCGCAACTACACCTCTCACACAAGGAGCGACATATGCCCACCGCACTTTCCCCTCTGCACCAGCTTTTCCAAGACCATTGGGATGCCTGGATGCGCTTCGACCCGCTTACCGCCACATATGTGGGCGATCAGCGCTACAACGACCGCCTGCCCACTGCAACCGACGCAGCATACCAAAACTGGCGTGAGCAGCTGATCATTTTCCGCACGCGCCTGGAAGGTATCCCTCGCCAGGAGTTAACATCGGACGACCAGCTTAACTACGACTTGTTCTCTCACCTGGTGGTCAATGAGATTGCCGAAATCGGGTTCAATATATATCGCCTTCCTATCTCACGTACGGGAGGCTTTCACCTGATGTTCCCTGATATTTTCCAACTCATGCCTTTTGAGAGTGTGCAAGACTATGCGAATTACATTTCACGCCTGGCAGGGTTCGAACAGTATGCCCACGAGAATATCGAGCTGATGCGGTTGGGATTGCGCACCGGATTTTTCCCACCCCGCTGTACTTTGACTGATCTGGATGAACAGTTTAAAGCCCACATCGTGACTGATCCAGGTGTAAGCGACTTGTACCAACCGTTCAAGCAATTCCCAGCCCAGATCAGCGAAACCGATAGAAAAAAACTATCCGAAGCGGCGAAGAAAGCTATCCTCGGTTCGGTGGTGCCCGGCTACCAGGAGCTCCTGCAGTTTGTGCAAAGCGAGTATCTGCCTGCTGCACGTGAAAATATCGGCTCCGGTGAGCTGCCGGATGGTGAGGCCTTCTACACTCACCGCATCTATTATTTCACCTCCCTTCACATGACCGCTCAGCAGGTCCATCAGACCGGGCTGGATGAGGTAAAGCGCATCCGTGCCGAGATGGATACAGTGATCAAAAAAACCGGCTGGAATGGGAAGATGGTGGATTTCCTTGAATTCTTACGCACGGACCAAAGATTTTACGTCACCACTATTGAGGCTCTGCTGGAAAAGACTGCTCTGGTGCTCAAACGGATGGATGGCGAGCTGCCGCGCCTGTTCAAAACCCTACCCAGGATGCCATATGGTATTCGTCACGTGCCCGATTATGCTGCCCAAGGCGAAACATCTGCCTATTACAGCCCTGGGTTAGGAGACGGGACACGCGCAGGCATGTATTACGTCAACACTTTCGACCTGCCTTCCCGCCCATTGTACGAGATCGAAGCTCTATCACTGCATGAAGCAGTGCCGGGTCACCACCTGCAGCTCGCCCTACAAGCCGAGTTATCTGATCTGCCTATGTTCCGCCGGTACAGCGGTTACCAGTCGTACATCGAAGGCTGGGCGCTGTATTCAGAGCGTTTAGGCCTCGAAGTTGGTTTCTATACCGACCCGTATTCAGACTTTGGCCGCCTGAGCTATGAGATGTGGCGCGCCTGCCGGCTGGTGGTAGATACTGGAATGCACGTATTAGGATGGTCGCGCCAGCAAGCCATCGACTACCTGGCCGAGAATACCTCATCGACTCTGTTGAATATCATGAACGAGGTCGACCGCTATATCGCCTGGCCCGGGCAAGCGTTAGCGTATAAGATCGGTGAGCTGAAGATCCGACAGCTGCGCCAGCACGCCGAAGAAAAGCTAGGGGAAAAATTTAACCTGCGCGAATTCCATGACACACTGTTGCTCTCGGGAGCGGTGCCACTGGATGTGCTGGAAAGAATGGTGGAGAGGTGGATAACTTCTCGTTATTAGTTGTTAGCTATTAGTTATTAGCAACCTTTAGGAGTCTGAGCATTAAGGATTTTCACAGTTTAATAGATTGGGAACGTGCGCATAAATTGACATTAGCATGGTATTTTACTAACAACTAATAACAAATTACTTACTACATTTCTTTTATAAACGTCCCATTGCGCAATTCCATCAGGGTTTGCTCGATCTCGGCTTTAGTATTCATCACAAAGGGACCATAACGGGCGATGGGTTCACCTAAAGGCAGGCCGGAAACGAGCAGGAAGCGAGCACCTGCTTCTGAAGCCTGGATACGCACGATATCCCCATCTTTAAAAATGACCAGCTGCGGTGCTTCTGCGGGGCTGGCAATGGCACCGAACAGACCCTTACCACGGAACAGGTAGGCAAAAACGCTGTGACCGGCTTGAACTGAGTGGTTGAATGTGCCCTTTTCTGGTAAGCTCACATCCAGGTAAATGGGGTCAGCATAGATATCAGTCACTGCGCCTGAGATATTGTTGATATGCCCGGCAATAAGACGAACTTTCACCCCACCAGGCAGATCGATCTCGGGGATGTCTTTTGAAGCAATATCCTGGTAACGGGGAGAGGTCATTTTAAGCCTAGCAGGCAGATTAACCCATAACTGGAAACCTTCCATTTTCCCCTCGTATGGTTTGGGCATCTCCTCGTGCATGATTCCGCGCCCGGCGGTCATCCACTGCACATCACCCCCGCCGATGGTGCCACGGTTGCCCAGGCTATCCTCATGGTCCACGCGCCCAGCCAACATATAGGTCACCGTCTCAATTCCGCGGTGTGGATGCATGGGAAAGCCAGCCAAGTAATCAGCAGGGTCATCTGAGCCGAAGTGATCCAGTAAGAGGAAAGGATCGAGATAATCCAGTGTACGGGTGGCTATAGAGCGCTTAAGCAGCACGCCAGCACCTTCCAACACGCGGATGGGAGTGACGAGCTGGGAGACATTACGAATATTATCAGACATAAACTCTCCTATCGATGAGCCATTTATGAACCGCAGATGGTGCACAAAAAAAGCGCCCACCGAACCAAATAAAACCAGATATTATTTTTAGGTAAAGAACTATATGGATATAATTTACATCCTTGGTACCCAACTTGAGCAATGAATTGGAGAAATTGTATCCGGTTAAAAGGTTATCAGCAAGGTTTGAAACCAGGCTATGCTCAGTTTGTCGGATATTCTCGGTATAACTAAAATTGATGAGGCTAAGATTCTTTCTAGTACTGTATAATAGCCTTAGATCCCATGAATGAGATTAACCTGACCCAGCTGGTACACATGTTGTCTGACATGCTTGACCTGGTCGGTGTCGACGACCTACACCACGGCAAGCGCGTGGCTTACATGTGCCTCGAGACGGGCCGCGAGCTCGGTTTTGATGCGGTCCAGATGGAGAACCTTTATCATGCTGCGCTGCTGCATGATTGTGGGGTCTCGTCTACCAGCGCTCACAAGCAGATCCTCAAAGAGTTGGATTGGGCTGGCGCGCAGGAACACTGCACGAGTGGCAGTATTTTGTTGGAAACTCAGCCTCTGTTCAAGCATCTTGCTCCAATTGTCCTCCTTCACCACACACATTTTCAGGAGCTCGATGCAAGCCTATCTGCGTGGGTAGCTACTGCAGCCAACCTGATCCATATGTGCGATCGCGCCGATGCCTTGATGCAGCAGGTTTCGAATAAACCCTGGTTGGCAGTGCGAAACTCCATCCGTGACCGGCTGACCCGTTACCGCACCAGCTGGTTTCAACCGGATTTACTGGATGCTTTTCTATCCGTATCACGACCGGAAAGCTTCTGGCTGCGCATGCAACCTCAGCACCTGGGCATGTATATGGCAGAACGCGAATTGGCTGATGCGCACCAGATGGTCAGCACAGAGCTGCTGTTCCACGTAGCTCAACTAGCAGCTGAAATTGTGGATAAGAAAAGCCACTTCACTGCCTGCCATTCACTGGGTGTTTCGCGCTTTTCTGCCCACCTGGCGCAGGTTGCAGGTTTTGAGAGCGATGTTTGCTGGCACCTTGAGATTGCCGGCCTGTTGCATGATATAGGCAAGATGCGCGTCCCAGATGGAATCCTGGAAAAGCCGGCTTCGCTCAGCTTTCCGGAAAGAGCCGTCATGCTCGGTCACAGCTTCGAAAGCTACCAGATCCTGCATCACGTGCACGGGTTCGAAGATATATCCAGATGGGGAGCCTACCACCACGAAACCCTCACCGGAGAGGGATACCCCTTTCACCTTACCGCACCTGACCTTGACGTACCCTCCCGCATCGTCACCATTGCAGATATTTTTCAAGCCCTCACCCAAACGCGACCCTACCGCCCGGCAAAGGATCCCGAGGCGGTGTTGGGCTCGCTTCGGCATCACGTTAAGCTGCACCAGATCGACGCTGACCTGGTGAATCTGGTGATTAATGATTTTGACGAGTGTTGGAAAGCGGCAGTGATTCAACCTTAATCTTAAATGGCGCATTTCGATAAGTATGGGGTACAGACACATCTCTACCGTACGAAATACCATATTCTCAGATAAGTACCGGGGTAACCCCCGGATAACATTCTGGTCATGAGTTCACCCAGGGATGGGAAAGGGTAGACACCGTGAAAGATCGAGATAGGCTCCGCTTTCGGGCCAGCATCACCTGGTTCAACCAATTTTTCGATGGCCTGCGCCAGATTTACCAGCACGTAGCTGAATTGCTACCAGCCGAATACTTCCCAGAGAACTATTCGCTCAACCTCGAGAATTATTACTTCCCAGACTATAAGTCAGCCCCATCCATCCCACCCTATTATGCATTAATGCTGGAAGGTAAAAAGTGTGCATTACAGGTAGTATCGGTGTTAGATCCAAGCCTGTTTGCCCAAAACGGTCGTTTCCTCATCGAACCCTCCATGGTAATCGTAGTGGTTTCTCAAGCTGATAAGTATGCCAGGGTTGATGAATTTGCCCTCCAGGTGATCAAGAATCAAAATATCGAGCAGGTAAAAAAAACGGGGAATATCGTAAGGGGAAAAATTACTGGCAAATTCCCGGCTGATTTCTT
>JBGOYO010000039.1:0-12595 GCA_041479715.1 Anaerolineae bacterium | reverse complement strand
TCAGGGTTATTATCCACATCCTGGAACAAGGATAATAATTCCTCATCCGTTCCTGTATTGAGGGGTGAATCTGGCAGACCGTCGTTCACTGCTGCCAGGGCCCGTAAAAAGATGGTGATAGGCACCGTGCGTTTGCGGTTGAAGCGCAGGGTGAGGTAATCGCTTTTGCGGGTTTCGAACTCCATCCAGGCACCGCGGTCGGGGATGAGCTTGGCGATTGCCAAGAGCCGCCCGGTGGCACGGTCAACCGGGGCTTCGAAGTACACACCGGGTGAGCGGATCAGCTGCGAAACCACGACGCGTTCCGTACCGTTGATGATAAATGTGCCTTTCTCAGTCATTTCGGCAAAATCACCCAGAAAGATCTCCTGCTGAATGGGTTGTTGGACTTCAGGGCCAGCAAGTAGCACAGAGACGTAAAGCGGGCTGGCATAAGTGAGATCACGCTCGACGCATTCTTCGAGTGAGTGTTTTGGCTCACCAAATTTATAACTCAGCTTCCACTGGTCTGATTCAGGCGTCTTGGAAGGGAAATACAATTTCATCCCCTTGTTATACGATTCGATCGGGGAAATTTCATGGAAGAGATCAGCCAAACCTTCTGTTTTTAATCGCTTAAAGGATTCGAGCTGGACTTCGATCAAGTCTGGCAGCTTCAGATCGATGGTGATCCGGGCGTAGGACTTGCTTGGCAGTTTTGATGCCATAATTCTCTCCTAACTTAACAATTTTTCGCTAAATTGAAACAATTGTGATTAACAAATAAGGCGTGATGTAGTAAATTCCATCACGCGGAGAATAATTTATATCCCTAGTTCATTGTCCATTTTTGTTATCAACAACCAGAAGACGAACAAGCAAACGAGTATTATATCATGGCTTTAAATAAGGTCAAGCTCGATGGATTAGCATCCGATTAACCTTTCGGATACAGAATGGCGTCTTGTGTTCACAAGGACATCTTATGCTGATAGAATTTGATCATGGAAAATCATGAGGGTAATTTTAATGCGGGTTTCGTAGCAGTGATGGGTAGACCCAACGTAGGCAAATCGACGTTGGTCAATGCTCTGATTGGGCAGAAAGTCGCAGCAGTATCGCCGCGTCCACAGACGACCCGGCGGCGGCAGGAGGGGATCTTAACCACCGGCGAGTACCAGATCATATTCATCGATACACCCGGGGTGCACAAACCGCATAACAAGCTTGGCGAAAGCATGAACCTGGAAGCGCGTTCTGCCCTGGAGCACTGCGACCTGGTTCTGTTCATGGTGGATTCCAGCCAGATGCCGACCGATGAGGACAGGCAGCTGAGCAGCATGCTTAATGCGATAGTTAAACCGGAAACGGTGCTGTTGGTGCTGAACAAGATCGACCTGGTGCAATCAGCGAATATTGCTGAGATCGAGACCGCTTATCATAACCTGATCCCCAGGAGTAGCCTGTTGCTGATCTCTGCCACGCGTGGTGATAACCGGGATGTGCTTTTACAGAAGATCATTGCTGCCATGCCGGAAGGTGAGCCATTCTATCCCGAGGAGCAGGTGACGGACTTGTTCGAACGCGATATCACCGCAGATTTGATCCGCGAAGCCTGCCTGAATTTCTTGCGCTACGAAGTGCCGCATGGGATCGTCGTCAGGATAGACGAATTTACCGAGCGTAACGAGCATGGGGTTTATATCGAGGCGACCATTTTTGTGGAGCGCGAATCACACAAAGGCATCGTGATCGGTCAAAACGGTCAGATGCTCAAAAAGATTGGGATGGCAGCCCGCAAAGAAATTGAGGCTATGAATGGGAAGAATGTATTCCTGCAGCTGAGGGTGAAGGTTCGAAAAAACTGGCGGGATGATGAAAAGCTGGTCAAGCAGATGTTCAATCCGTGATCGAGGAGCAATGTCATGCCTTATTACCCCATCATAATCGTATTGGTATTTGCGGTTCTGGATTGGATTGCGACCGAGAAAAAATGGAAGCCCCTGGAATACGTGGCCAAACCGACCACCATAGTGGCGCTACTATTGTGGATCTGGCTGGGCCCTGGTTTTGGAGGCCCGATGCTTTGGTTTACCGTAGGGCTTATTTTTTGCCTGGCGGGCGACGTTATCCTGATGCTACCACCCAAGATTTTCATCTTTGGATTGCTGGCATTCCTGGTGGGCCAGGTTTGTTACGTGATTGGTTTTAGCACCTCTGCCCCATTCTTAAACCTGTGGGGTGTATTCCTGGTTATCGTACTTGGCATCTATGTGGGCTGGCTCTACCCAAGAGTAGCCGCCAGCCTATCGGAAAAGGGGATGACGGGGTTAAAAATCCCTGTGCTGATCTATTCGATAGTAATCAGCTTGATGGTGTATTCAGCCTTGATGACTTTTACACGACCGGGTTGGCCCGTGGCCGCTGCTTTGTCTGCCAGCATTGGTGCGGTGCTGTTTTATATTTCGGATTCTACCCTGGCATGGGACCGATTTGTGAATCCCTTACCACATGCCAGACTTCGGACGATGTTTTTTTATCACCTCGGCCTGATCGGGATCGTCCTCGGGGCAATCCTGCACGCAGGGCTAAAATAAAGGTATCCCCAAGCAATCTCACTCACAGCCCGGAGGTCCAAAAAGTAGTGGCGCAGGGGTAGGATTAGCCTCTTAAGTTCGGAAACTCACCCCTGCGGCCCCCCGGTAATCGGTAGGCAGAACTATACCAAAATATTTGAGATAACGCTGGAAATAATGACCTGATTCCTCCATTCTTTACTTGGGAAAAGCAAATAAATGTAGGCAAGTTATCAGTTACATCTAAAGAGCTGTGGTTTGGCGCCACAGCTCTTTATTGAATTTCTATATTCGAAAATGATATAAATTAGACAGGTGGAGGCAGTATTTCTCCAGTGCTAGCAGGAGGAACGGTCAAACTGCGGATATAAGGCTTGCGCCCAAACTGGGTCAGCAGCACTGCTCCCAGCCCGACCAAACCTACTAAGATTCTCGGGATCCAGCCGACACATGGGATGAACGCCAGCCCATTTAGGATGGCCATCAGCACCAGCGTACCTAACCCTGCGGAGATGGCGGGATGCCACTCCTGCTTGAACGCCAGACTGATACGCCGGCCCACTTCAAGCCCCAACGCGATCAAACCAAATACCCAGGCAACGATGAGTAAAACTGCACCGATGAAGGCGACTGGGATCAGGCAGATGGTGATCGTCAGAAGCACCAGGATGATAGGTACGATGATGACTGTAAGGATACCCAATCCACCCGATAAAAGCGTCTGACTTAGGGCAGTCTCAGAGGTGCGGGTGAGATGAGTGGGGAGGAACATCGCCACCAGCATGCCCACCAGCGCCCACAAGAATAGACCAAGGAAGAAACCTAACACCCTGAATCCGGCGTTGAAAGTGGTATTGAACATGGGAATGCGCGTCCCACCTGGAAAGACAAAGTAGGGTGTTGCGGTATTGGTGTTGATCTGACCGCTGATCTGCGCACCTGCTGCGCGGTTGACAACGGTGCCGGCGTAGGATAAATTGCCGTTCAACTTAAAAGTATCCGCCAGGGTGACCGTCCCCCCCAGAACCGTCATGTCACCGTTGATCGTGCCGGCTGCCTGGGCGTTGCCACCAATCAGCAGCACATTGCCTGTGACTGTCGATCCGGCCATCAGGTTTACATTACCGCCCACGACAAATAGATCACTGTTCAAGGTTTGACCAGAACCCAATGTATAACTTTGACCGATGACGACGTCAGATGGGGAAGCAGCAAGAGCAGTCATCGGAAAAGCTGCCAATAGAATGGCGGTCAATAATATTGCGAATATCAAATGTAGATGAAATCGTTTCATATTACCCTCCGGGCCAGACTGAATTTTTTATATGCCGTTAACCACAGCACACTCATAAAACTAACCATGCCTACCACAAAGAACATCCCAATGAAGGTGAAAAATGGAGTTGACCATGAAAAAGAGCCTAGGACGTTCTGCACGAGAAAATAAACAGAGATAACGCTGATCAGGCGATCAAGCCATACCAGCATGTACGGACCAGGCGCTTGGATAAGCTGCCACACCTGGGTAACCGATACGGCGAGCAGCACAATTGCAATGAACGCAGTGCCACCGATAGTGATCCAACCCTGACGGCGCTGTTGGAAGGCCCGGTTTTCGATCAGACGAGACTGCCAGCGATGAGTGAAACCCGCTGTAGGACCTACCTGGGGGGTATTATGGAAGAGAGTATCCAATTCCTTCACCGATGATTTGATTTGAGTGCAAGACTCGCATGAAACCAGATGCTCCTGGAGGGATTGGGTTTGTTCAGCTGAAAGATTCTCCTCAGAGAGCAGCCAGTCCCTAAATGGCTGATGATTCATGTGGATTCCTTTCTGGCACGAATGTTGTGCTTTTCTGGTCAGACCAATTTTGTGCCATGCTCAATCTGGCACGATGGAGCCTGCTTTTCACTGCACTGGGTGTCAGAGATAAGCTCTTGGCTATCTCTTCGTAAGAAAAGTCATACCAATAGTACATAATGACTGCTGCCCGGTCGTGTGGGTTGAGGGTCTTTAGCAAGGCCTGCACACGACGTTGGTCCTCTTTGAGTAAAAATGCGCTTTCCGGTCCTGGTGAGCCATCTGCCGGCTCAAGATATGGCGTTGTATCCATTGAGATCACGATCATGTGTCTTTTCCGCAGCTGGTCAATACACAGATGGGCGGCGATAGATAAAAGCCATGTAGAAAAAGGTCGGTCGGTATCATAATGGTTGATATTTCGATATACCCGCAGGAACGTCTCCTGTGAGGCATCCTCCGCTTCATTCGGATTACCTAACATCCGATAACACAGGTTGTATACTGGTCTCTGATAGGTCTCAACCAGATGGGTGAACGCTTCTTGATTTCCATGATGAACCTGGTTGAGAACTGCAGGCTCGAGGTTATTCACGTTGTGCTCCTGTATGGTTATCTAACCCTGTCTACGCAGGATTAGTTAATTCGTTGCATAGTGATGATTGATATCAATCATAAAAATTGATTTTCCCATCTTCAATAAACTGGGCACTTATAAAATCTGAGGTATCCCGGCTCATACTCTGCGTGATCTGAAACCTTCCCCCAACACTTCATGAGCCTGAGCGATAACAACAAAGGCGTCCGGGTCGGCTTCAAGCACCAGGCTTTTCAGCACGCTGACTTCGGAACGGGTGATGACGCAATAAAGCATGCTACGCTGTGTGCCGGTATATACCCCGGTGGCATCCATGGAAGTGACCCCGCGTTCCAAATCCACCAGGATCGAACGCGAAACTTCCTCCGGTTTATCGGTGATGATGAAAGCCGTCCGCACCACATTGGGACCTTCCGTGGTCACTTCAGCGGCGATTCCGCTGATGAACAACATGATGATGGCATACAAAGCGTTGGTCCAGCTGTAGGTGAGCCCGCCCAGAAACATGATGAGAGAATCGGTGATCAGGTAACTCTGGGAGAGAGGGATGCTGCGCCAGTTGTTGATAATACGCACCAGGATATCGGTGCCACCACTGGTGCCATGCCCACGGTAAACCAGACCATAACCGATGCCGCTAATCACCCCGCCATACAGGGTATTGAGCACCAGGTCGTTTGAAAGTCCCTCCGCTGGAAGAAAAAGCACCAGAAAGTCTGTAAAAAATGAAATGATCACCACCGCATAGGCTGTGCGGATGGCAAACCGCTTTCCGCCTAAATGGCGCCAGCCTAGTAATAATAGGGGTATATTCCCGATCAGGATCATGACGCCGATGGGGAAGCCCGTGTAATAGTTGATCAGCTGCGCCAATCCGCCGATGCCTCCGTTCACTAGATGCCCGGGCACGAGGAATAGGCGAATGGCAAGTGCCTGCATGAAGGCTCCAATGCTGATCAGTAAATAATCACTCGCAGTCGCCCATGTTAAATGACTAAACCTGGATTTTAGTTGGGCGTTCATTCGAGCAGCTTCGCATTGGCCAGGGTTTCTATGACCCCGATCACTGCAGAATTATCTAGATCGCCCATCTGCATTTCGAGCATGGCATTGAACAGCTGGGCATTCACAGCGGTGGAAGGCAGGGGGATTCCGTATTCCCGCGCCGTCTCCATGATGATATTCAGGTCCTTCGCCTGCATATGTGCCTTGAATCCCGGGCTGCGGTTGCCTGAAAATAAACGCGCAGGCTTGACGTCGAGGGTCCAACACTGGGCCGCCCCACCCTTGATCGCCTCGACCACTTTCTGCGGGTCGGCACCGGTTTTGCGAGCAAAGATCAACAGTTCTCCCATCGCCACCATTTGAGCCGCCACCATGATCTGGTTAGCTGCTTTGGCGATCTGCCCTGCACCTGCATCACCCACGTGGGTGACCGACTTTCCCATGGCGGCAAAGACAGGCCGGACGATCTCAACTGCTTGTGCGGAGCCTCCCACCATGATGGCAAGGGTGCCCTGGCGGGCGCCAATATCACCACCACTCACCGGCGCATCCAGGCATTCAACGCCCTTTTCTTTAAACACTTCAGCGATGTGACGTGCTGTGGCTGGCTTGATGGTCGAATTATCGACGAAGATCAAACCAGGATGGGCGCCATGGATGATCCCATTCTCGCCAAGGGCCACCAGCTCAACATCGGGTGAATCGGGCAGGTTGGTAAAGACGACGTCCACCCTTGCAGCTACATCTTCCGGAGAGGCTGCCATACTGGCGCCTTCGCTGACTAGTTCGTCCACTGCTGATCGGCTGCGATTGTAGACTACCAGCGGGAACCCGGCTTTGAGGATATTCCGGGCGATGGATTTCCCCATCAATCCCAGGCCGATATAACCAATTTTGAGCGACGGTGGCATACAGGCTCCTTTACATATATTCTTCTAAGCTCTAAGACAATTTTCGACTGACCGGACCCGTCTCCGTATCCTTTATTTCCCATCCTAAATTAAGTATCTGCAAGCGTAAATCATCCGCCAAAGTCCAATTACCGCTCTTGCGCGCCTCCTGGCGTGCTCGAATCAGCACGAATACTTCTTCGGGAGGCACTGGCACCGTGTACGTGTCGAGAGGGTATCTATCCCGGAGCGCTTTTTGCCAGATGGCAAGTGGTATCGAAGCTTCTGTATGGAAATTATGGAATGGCCCCAGCTCACCGATTGGAAATACCTGTCCGTTAGAATATTGGTGGAAATGACCGTCGCGCTGCAGCGCAATTTTTACCAGGTCTTCATCAGAACCTGCCAATAAATCACCACCATTTTGACCCCCGACCTCTTCCAAGCTGTGTTTGTGCCCCGTATGCAGTAAGGTGACCTTACCTAAGCCCCTTACCTGGCAATCACACCTGGATGGGTCCATGATCAGGGCGGTTTTTTCATCCAGTCCGACGATGGTCACCTCATCGGGGAGCATCTCCATTAGATTCACGAACCGTTTCTGGCCCATAAAACATCGGCTGGTGTCCAGCTCTTCACCACCCTCATGGTTATTCCAGTGGGGGATAAAAACGAGCTGTAATCCGTAAAACTTGAAAAAATCAAGTCCGTCAATCCAATGCAGCTCTTCCCCAACTTTATAGATTTCGTATACCGGCAAAGCAAGAGCGCCAACAGCCACTGTCGCTGCACTGGCCAGGGCGAGGACTGCTCCCAGGCTATGCCGGGCGAGCAAATAATACCAGGCCAGGCTGTCGCGCAACTGGCGAATGGCGTAGGAAGGGCTGCCCGGTCCCATGAAGATCAGGTCGGAATGGAGCAATGGAGCGACGACTGCCGGGTTGTCCGGGCTAGATTCGAGTCCACGTTTGCGAGCCGGGATGATTTCCACCTGGGGTGAGTAGTTTTGTAGCCGATATGTAAAAAAATCTCCCACCCTACCAATCACTTGGGATGAATTTAGCTCGAATCCGGCTGGAGTTTCCAATAATGCCAGGCGCGGTGAGGCAGGAAGCGAACGGAATATCTCTTCAAAGATCTTTCGACCGGTCGGTGATGTTTCACCCGAGCCGAAGAGGATAATCAATCCTGGGCCTGGTTGGGCTTGGTCATCAGTCAGCGTATTCATGGGTGATTGCTCGTTTATCGGTCAATGAATAGCGGATTACAAGATCAATTTATTTACCTTGATACCTGCTGCGGATATTGGGCACAAGGTATTCCTCAAATGAACGTTTAACGTCGTAGTCCGGCTGCCAATTCCAGTTCCGTCGAGCCGCACTATCGTCCAAATCGGCCGGCCAGGAATCGACAATCTCCTGCCGTTTAACATCCGGCTCGAAGCTGATCTGCGCGCCTGGGAAGGACATTAACACCCAATCGCGGAACTCCACCGCAGACAGGCTGAAGCTGGTAACATTATAGACCGAGTGCTTGACCACGGATTTCGGTGCATTGGTCAACATGAGCAGAGATTTAACCGCATCGGGCATCACCATGAACGGGATGCGTACATCTTCACGCACGAAACAAGAGTAAGGTTTCGCCTGGGCGGCGTAATGCAGCATCTCCGGACCATAATCGCTGGTGCCGCCACTTGGAACCGTATAGGCGCTGATCAAGCCGGGGAAGCGCAGGCAGCGGAAGTCCAACATTACCGGTAAATCTGCTGCCAGCTGACGATAATACTTACTGTAGTAAATTCCCAGTTGTTCGCAATACAGCTTGTTGCACCCGTACATGGTGCGGGGATTATTCCACTCCCATTCGCGCACGCGGGTATATGCCGTTTTGGTATCCAGGTCTGGCAAGCCGTACGCCGCGATGGAGCTGGGGAAGATAAACTTCACCGGATTATCGCGCCATTCCGACTGTTCCGCTGCCAGGTTTAATAATCCCAGTGTACCTTCAACATTCACTTTATGAGCCAGTTCAGGCGTGAATTCACTGCGAGTGGAGAGCAGTGCCGCCAGGTGATATATTGTGTCAATTTCATATTCACTTACCAGGCGCGAAAGTAGGGCTTTATCCATGATATCACCCTGGAATGGAGTTACCATGGAATGAATATCGTCTGGTACTGGGGCGATATCGAGGGAAAGGATGGGCATTTCGGTTTGCTGTACCAGGCTTTTTACCAATGCCTGACCAATTTCACCTGAAACACCCGTGACGAGGATGACTTTTTTGCGCATGACGACTCCTTCGTGAAGCGGATTGGGATGGGATTGTCGTAACAGGTTGGTATGTGCTAGAATGAACCCACTAATTGTACAACACCTTCGGGATTATTCTTCTTGTTTTTTTAGCATGAGGCGATTTTTTCCAATCTACCCACCCTTGTATCGAAGAAATAGATGAAAAACTTGTTGTTTTTCTGTTTGATCGGAATATTATGTTGTGCTTGCACAGCCGCCCGAACAGCTAATCCTACATCTACGAACACCGTTACCCCTCCAAAACTGACGGTCACACCAACAGTTGTGTGGTTCCCGCCCACCGTCACCCGGACTGCCTTCCCAACCCCTGTCGTCACCCCCACGGCAGATATGCGCCCCAAAACGGGGAAAATCCTTTTGCAAGACGACTTTGGCGATCCGACTGCCTGGACTCTCGGTCAATCCGACCTCGGAAGCGTAGCACTGGGGATAAATGAGCTCACCATCGCCATCGGTGAAACGAATGCCTATTTATACAGTGTGCGTGAAGCTCCCATCTTCACCGATTTTTACCTTGAGATCACCGCAGAGCCGAACCTTTGCCGGGATCTGGACGAATATGGAGTTCTGATCAGGGTGTCACCCAAATTAGACTATTATCGCTTCTCGCTTTCCTGTAACGGTCAGGTCCGCCTGGACCGGGTCATTGGGGGTCAGGCTTCATCCCCGCAGCCGTGGATGTTGAGCGGGTCGGTGCCTCCTGGTGCGCCCAGCTCATCGCGCATCGGGATTTCCGCCCAGGGTAACCAGATGGACTTTTTCGTAAACGGGCAATATCAATTCACGATTCATGACCCCCTGCTTACCTCGGGGGGAATAGGCGTTTTTGCTCGCTCAACTAACAACATGGCGGTAACGGTCAACTTTTCTGACTTGGTCGTTTATGAGCTCATACATTAGTCTTATCTAGACACCGGTTAACCACATCGATATGTCCAAACGCACCATTACCAACAAGTTGAATGAACTGCAGCCCAAGGATTGGCTTAAATTCCAGAAATCCTGGTTTGTGCATAATCCCCCTCCACGCCAGAAGAACGTTTTACGCCACCCGGCGAAATTCCCCGAGACGTTAGCGATGGAATTTATCACTTTTTTTACCAAACTCGACCAGGTAGTCTTCGACCCGATGGCAGGCACGGGCAGCTCCCTGGTGGCGGCCTTGCGCAGGAGCAGGAGCAGCTACGGCATCGAGCTGAACCCGGCATACGCCGAGATCGCCCGCCAGGTCATTGCACAGGAGAAACAGAGTTTGGGCGCCGCCACCAACGGCCTGACTTGCGAGATCTTCACCGGAGATGCCGCTACTACCAATGATATTGCGACAGAGCATAATATTCCGCTAGTCGATTATGTTCTCACCTCTCCCCCATATTGGGATATGCTCCACGCCCGCGGGGCAGCGACGCAAAAAAATAGAAGGATAACCGAAGATCTGGACGTATTCTATTCGGATGACCCCAATGACCTCGGGAATATCAGCGATTATGAGGAATTTATCGAACGCCTCTCGCGAATTTACATCGATATGCAGCCAATCGTCCGTCCAGGGGCATACCTGACCATTATCGTCAAGAACATCAAGAAGGGCGGAAAAATATACCCCCTGGCATGGGACCTTGCTAAGCGGCTTGGAGATACCTACACGCTGAAGGATGAAAAAATTTGGTGCCAGGATAACCAACGTTTGTCTCCCTATGGGATGGGTAACGCCTGGGTGAGCAACACCTTCCATCATTACTGCCTGCAGTTCAGGAACGAATGACAATCTTTAGGTAAATACTCACCTTCGGGAAAAACTATGAACATTTGTAAAAAATGAGTGTCCTTGCGAGACCTGCGGTCTTTGCAGGTCGTGGCAATCTGCTCTTCATAGGGATTTCTTCGTGAATATCCTTTTAGCGATCGTTTAGAAAGGTTTGTCCGGATTCTCATCCCAACCCATGTCCTAACCCTTCTATTTTTCTGGATTCTGTGTACAATTGTTCTGTAAAGCCCAGTGAGTGATCTCTAGGCTTTGGCCCGGATGGCGTTCATCCGGAACTATACTCAACCCGCTCACTGTAACGAAAGGAGTCCCACATGTCTTTCCACACGATCATATTGGTTGGAAATCTAGGCAGAGACCCGGAGATGCGCTATACGCCTTCAGGTCAGGCGGTCACTAACTTTTCGGTGGCTGTCAATGATAACTTCACCAGCAGTAATGGCGAAAAAGTCGAACGCACGATCTGGGTGAGGGTTTCCACCTGGGGGAAACAGGCAGAAATCTGCAACCAATACCTCAAGAAAGGGCGGAAAGTGCTCGTCGAAGGTCGCCTGGTAACTGATCCGAACACCGGTGGACCACGCGTTTGGGAACGCCAGGATGGCACGAAAAGCGCCTCGTTCGAAGTCAGTGCGCAGACGGTGCGCTTCCTCTCCCAGCGCGGTGAAGATGATGGTGGTGCCGTGCCTCCGGGTGAGCCTACAGGGCAATCTGAGGACGCAGGTGACATCCCGTTCTAATTTGTTTCTCAATAAGGTGCGGAGTGAAGCTCCGCACCTTAATTTAAAATCAAAACACGCAAGCTTATGAACATAGGATAAAAACATATGTCAAATCCTGCTCAAAACCGTCCGGCACCTCCACCGCCCCCAGCTTTGGAAGTCCCTGCCGATTTGAAGACAGAGTATGCCAATGTAGTGCGGATCGCGCATTCCCCCTCGGAGTTGGTGTTTGATTTTGCCCACCTTCTGCCGGGTGTCATCCCGGCGCGCGTGTGCACACGTGTGGTCATGTCTCCACTGGGCGCCAAACTGCTGCAGAGGGCATTGGCAGAAAACCTCTCGCGCTACGAAACTGCCTTCGGTGAGATAAAGATCCCCGGTGAGAATTCACTGGCCGATTTCCTGTTCCATCCGCCTACACCTCCGAAGGAGTGAAAGCCATGCCCGAGAAATTGGAAGATATAGCCGAGAAGATCCACCAGTCGTTCGAAGTATGCACATCCGAGCGTGACAGGGCACTCGCCCAGGCACGAACGCTCACCCGACATTGCGCCAATGCCATCCGAGCCGTCCACCGCGACGAGAACGATTTAGCTCGTCAGCATCTCGACGAAGCCAAGCAGCTGGTTCAATCATTACGCGATAACCTCCAGAGCCTCCCCGACCTGTTCTATGCTGGTTATACCCAGGATGCGCTTAAAGAATACGCCGAAGCAGCACTGGTGTATGCCTTGATCAATAACAACAGCTTCCCTGACCCCGAAGATTTGCTGCTAGAACCAGCTTCCTACCTTCAAGGGCTGGCAGAGGCAGTCGGTGAGCTTCGCCGGCGCGTTTTGGATATGCTGCTGAAAGACAATCCTGCCGAAGCTGAACGCCTGCTGGGTGAGATGGATGATATCTACGCCATCCTCGTGACCATGGATTACCCGGATG
>JBGOYO010000038.1:0-12666 GCA_041479715.1 Anaerolineae bacterium | reverse complement strand
GTGCAGGCGCTCCCGATTACCGGTCTGAACAGTGAGATTTTGGAGAGAAGACCTAATAATGCTCCGAGAGGGCAGAGGTAGCGGCACCAGAAGCGGTGAGCCAGCAAGTTCAGGCTGATCATCCCGAAAAACAGGGCAGCGATAGCCACATTTTGGGTGAAGGCAGGTTGTTCAACCGGCAGTATGCCACCCCGTACCAGTCCATCGATGGTATCCAGGGCGGGAGACAGGAAATTCACCTTATATAAGACCATCTCCAGCGCGTTGATCGCATAAAAAATAGCCGGTAGGATGGCTGTTGTCAGCGTGCGTGTGAAGATGGCGATGGGGTCCAGTATCAGCAGGGTCAGCCCGCCGAACAGGGCAGCTGCCAGGATAACTGCGAGCAGGAAATATTTTACCAACCTCCAGCGCGGTGAGATTGCTTCAGCGCGTTTGCGTGCTTTTTTGAAAGTAATCCATTCAAGCAGGCTGCCCAAGGGGCAGATCCAGCCGCACCACACCCGCCCGATGATCAGGGTCAGCCCAACCGTGACGAGTGCCACCCCCAGCTTGGGGATCCACTGGCGGCCGGCGAGCATGGCTCCAGTGGCTGAAAGCGGGTCCAGGCGGAAGAAAATATCTGACAATACCGGGGCAGCCCGTTGCTGCACCACAGCGAAGATCAGGTAGATGTAGAAAGCGAAAAAGAGGATTTGTACGGTCTGCCGGAAGCGCCGCCAGCTTGTCCAGCTCATCCCAGGTTGATCTCCCGGATGTTGATGCTCGATAAATCCATTGTGCCCAACCCCATGTCGGCGCTCGCCTGAATATAGCCAATGTCAGCCCCGGTCATGCCAAACAGCGTGGTCGCATAGGCATCTGCCGCCACGATGTCGCGGCTGGCGATTACGGTATCGGTCTGCTTGACGTCCGCCAGGTCACCCCCGGTGGGTCCGTGTGCTGTCAGGATACGCACCGCATCGACCACCGTCAGGCCTGGCTTCACCAAGCTGTTTAGGTCCGCGATACGCTGGTGGAGGTCACCATGCATTACGTTGCGGTTTTGGACGACCCCCATCAGGTTCTTTTCACCCAATGTGAGCACGGCCGCACTATGGGTTTTGGCGATGGGCACGTTGATCAATACATCGGTCTCCAGGATATCCCGGAAGATGGACGTCGAGGTCATACTCTTGCCCTGGGGGATGTCCACTTCGATATATTTGGCAAAAGGCATGTAACCCATTTCCCCGCCAGCGGCCTCTACCGCTGCCTTGATCCCCGAGTTTTCGTAGGCTGAAGCGGGCGTACCTCCGAAGGGATAATCCATCACCCGCACGCGCTTGGCGCCTGCTTCCAGGCACATGCTGACGAGCGTCGCTACCACGGTGGGGTTGGTGGTGGCGGCATATTCGGGCGGGAGGTAATCGGTGCAGATATTGGGCTTGATGATCACGTCGTTTCCGGGGCGGACGAAGCTCACCATACCGCCGAGTGTATCAATCGCAGCTCGGGTGATGGCTGCCGGGTCAGGCCCATGAATTACTGCCATGTACACCGGAGCGGCAGTAGGGGATGGCTCGGGTGTGGAGGTTTGAGTATCTGCGGGGGCTTCCTGCGAGAGGGTTGCTTCAGCTGGGCCGGTTGCCGTGGCACCGATGGCAGCGGAGGGGCTGGCGGGAACGGTCGGCTTGATCGCGCTTGTAGCTGTCTCAGTCGGGGCAGCTGGGCTCTCTTTTGGTGAGCAGCCTGCCAGGGCTGCTCCTGCTGCCACGGTAGCGGT
Organism: Anaerolineae bacterium; assembly: GCA_041479715.1. Lineage (GTDB taxonomy): Bacteria > Chloroflexota > Anaerolineae > Anaerolineales > UBA4823 > FEB-25. The sequence continues at coordinate 10,901 of JBGOYO010000038.1, read as the reverse complement.
CAGCTTAAGGAACGTCCGGCGGGAAATAGGTTGTCGGCGTTTCATGGGTCATCTCCTCATAAGATACCATTCAAGAGCTACCAATAACAACCACGCGCTGGTTATATTATAAACGGAATTCCTTACAGCTATGATTAACGAGGCTCCGCCATGGATGGAAAAGTAGGAACTATAATTGTCTGAACTATGATTTATTTGATTATATGATTACTATGATTAGATCCCCAGTCTGATCATAGACAATTGAATAACCATTCTTCTCCACCGTCTGAACTATAATAATTAAATATGATTGTACGTAATGACGGGTTTACGATCGAAATCATAGCCCTCAAATAATCATTCTAATCATAGTTCCTGACTGGAAAAGACAAATTGAAAAATATAGTCAACAAACAGTATCCTCATTCAGAGCTGACCGGGAAAATCATCGGCTGTGCCATGGAAGTCCACAAGGTATTGGGCAACGGTTTTCAGGAAGTCATCTACCAACGTGCCCTGGCGATAGAAATGGAGCAGCAAGGGTTGGAATTCAGCCGCGAACATGAAATGAAACTATTTTACAAAGATGCTGAAATAGGAACCCGCCGTGTGGATTTTTTTGTCGAAGAAAAAGTCATGGTTGAAATAAAAGCCTTAATACAATTAGACGATGTACATTTAGCTCAAGCCATCAATTATCTCGAAGCTTATGGATTGGAAGTAGGTTTATTAATTAATTTTGGAGTGCGTAATTTACAGGTCAAACGAGTAATTAAAACCCCTCGAGATCGAGGCCTACCAACACAAACAACTGCATTATGATTGTATGAATATCATGATTAGACCACTGAAATAATCATAGCTCTCATGGAATCATTCTAATCATAGTTCAAGATTATTCCTCCATGTCCTCCTACCCCGTTCCCGCCCACGAGATCCGTCGTGAGCTCATAGTGTCGAACTCGCGCTTCATCTCCACCCTCGCCCCGGTCTTCTCGGTCGATGAAGCCAAAACCTTCATTGCCCGCATCAAGTCTGAGTATCCCGACGCCTCACACAACGTCCCGGTCTACCTGATCGGGCACGGCGACTCGGAAACCGCCCACTGCTCGGATGCCGGCGAGCCCTCCGGGACTGCCGGTCGGCCTGCCCTGGCAGTCCTACGCGGCAGCGGACTGGGGGATGTAGCCGTGGTGGTTACGCGTTACTTCGGTGGCACCAAGCTGGGCACCGGTGGGTTGGTTCGTGCCTATTCAGAGGCGGTGCGGTTGGTGGTGGAGGCTGTGCCCCGCGCTGAGAAAGTGCTCACCCACACCATCATGCTGGTCTTCCCGTACACCTACCTTGAACGCGTGCGTTTGCTCATTACTTCTCACTCCGGTACGGTTCTGGACGAGGAATTTGCCGCCGACGTGACCCTTACCGCCCGGCTCAGAGTCGAAGCACTGCCCGGTTTTCAGGCCTCCCTCAGCGACCTCACCAAGGGCAAGGTCCAGGCTGAGGTAGTTTCAACTGAGAATATTCTCATGCCTCTCGCCCACTGAATAATCATTCTTCAGGCGGCACCGGGAAAATAATTGAAATCATAGCCCATCAACTAATCATTCCAATCATAGTTTATGACTTTTCTCCCCCTCCTCTATTCTATAACATCATCAGGACGCGCTCGTTAGCCGATAGCTCACGGTAGATATCATCCAGCTGCTCCTGGCTCACGGCGTTGATCCGCACCGTGAGCGAAATAAACCTGCCATTCTGGCTCAAGCGGCTGATCACCACCTCTTCTTCATCCACTGCCGCGTGTTTCCGGATGATCGAAAGCACTAGACTCTCGAAATCATCCTGGTTGGCCCCCATTACTTTAATGGGAAATATGCGCGGGAAATCCATGCTTTACCCTGTCTGACCTTAGTTCAATTGACGAAATTATAACCTAAGGTGTGACGATACCATTCCACCCTGCCAGGCGAGCCGAAAGCCACCAAAATGCCTGGCCTTTCAAGTAGCAGTTCAGCGAGTGGGAATGGGCACAATTTATATCTGGGGTGGGGCAGTAGCCGGGGTGGCTGTCGCACCAGCTCTGGCACCACGGGCAGTCATCCGAAGGGATATCTGGGTAAAGCGTGCCGTCTGGAAGCCAGCTTTCGATATCCGCAAAGTCGTACAGTACCTTGTTATTCGCCAGGACGTAATCACGCACCATGTTGTTATTTCGGGTGAGTACCGCCTGGTCGGCATACCGGTCAGTGTGACCGGTCATGTAAACAAAGCGCACCCTTGGGTATTCGCTCTCCAGCTGGCTCATCATATCCAGGTATTGTTGCACTTCGCCTTCACTCAACCACGACATCTCCCCGCACCATGACCACATGAACGTATTTGCCTGCGGCGCTGTATCCAACATGTTGCGAACATTGTCGAGAAAAGCGCTCGCGTTCCAGGCAAAGCCGCTGTTGTTGCCCATACGCAGGTAAAGCGGATCGCCCTGGTTGGGAGGAATGATCCATTGTTGGATGAAATTGTAGCTGGGAGGATTTACATTGCTGCTGAGAAATTCAGCGCCTGCCACAAGCTGGGTACCGTGCGAGGTGGAGCCGTACGACCAGATAACGTTCTGTTTGGCAGCCTCAATCCAAATGGTAGGGATAAGGGTTACATCCCGGTTGTTATGGTCGATGATGATGGCCACCGGTAGATTGGCTTTGTTCAAGATCGGGAGGAAGTTTTCCTGCGAGGCACGCGAGTGGAAGAGGGTTATATTATTGAGCACAATGGGAGAGGATGCCAATGCCATTGTGATCCGGGCGGATAACCCGATAACCAATACGAATATAGGGATGGCGGCGATGTAATACATCGCGGCAGATGTTCGAAAACCTTTCATCTTGTCCTCCTTGGATGGGCTACGCTTGAGCTTCCAGCTGGCTGATTAGCTGCTGCATGTGCTCGTAATGCGAACCCTTCCAATAGACCTGCTTGCAGGATGGACAGATGCGGAAATCCTCATAATACTTCTTGGTCAGCGGCTCCAGGCGGTCGATAATGTCCTGTTTTCTTACCACCTCGAGTGGGCTGTTGCAGCGCAGGCAGCGTTGAAAAGGCTTCACCAGACCGGTCAGGTAGAACCGCTTCAATATCTCTGCCGCCTGCAAGCGTGGGTCAGTCTGGTGGATGCAATATCCACGCCTGATTGCCTTACGCATTAACAGTCTCCGGTCACGCGTCAGCAGCACCCGGCTTTCTTCAACCGAAACCCTGGCGAGCTCATCGTCCTGGTAGTCGTTGCGGTATAGGCAGTCAAACCCCAGCATGCGCAGGTAGGTCGCCAGCTGACCCAGGTGGTTATCCAGGATAAAGCACGGCACATCATCCAGGGGTGAATTGGCTGGGTAAACCATCACTTCGTCTCCATCATGCAGGCGATTGGAGGAATCAACCAGCTGCCCATTAACCGTAACCTTACCAATCTCGGTGTGAGGCACTCCGGTCGATTCGATCAGGTGCTTGAGGCTCTGGTGAGGTTCAAATTCCAGGCTGAACAGGGAGTTTTTCCGGTAGTGCGGCAGGAAATCGTTTAGCTCTGCCAGGTAGGTGAACGTAGCTTTCATTATTGGCTACCAGCTAAGCTCAATCTATATCTGCTTCAGGCGCAGGGCCGCCCAATCGTCATCGATGGAGATTATCGCCACGCCCTGCAGCCCAATTGATTGCGCATAGGCGTTGATCGTGTCGCGGTTGATATCCGTTTTCACCTTGGATGTGCCTTTGTGGTAGGTCACCCATAATATGCTCCTTGGGCTCAACAGCCCGGCGAGGTGCGGCAGCTGGGCTTCCAACTCAGCCCGGTTGGCGACAAACACCTGGATGGCTTCCACTCGTCCGCTTGAATTGTTGCGCACTTCGACCCCTTCTGGCAGCTTACCCATCCGCGTGACGTAACCATCGGGCGGGTTAACCAACAGTAACTTATTTCCCGGTTTAATAGATAGTTTTTCTGCGATGGATTTTTCCGACATGCTTCCTCCAGAGATTTACGCTTTGCTTTTTATCTCGAACACGTAGGTGCTTAACCTTCCTAACGGGTAGGCGATCAGGTGTGCCAGGTCGTCGGATAATTCAATTGCTGTAGAAACTCCAGCCCGCGCTGGGAGGAATAGGGCAATCAGTAGATATGCCAGTACAACGGCAAATACCACCCAGCGCCAGGGTTTGGGTAAAAAGGTTGTGATCAGTCCCAGGCAGCCCATATACCCGGCAGACGGGCCCACATTGCGTGAAAAGAACAACGCGTGGGCTTGTTCGAAGCCAGGCTGGCGCATGGGTAATGAGAAAATCAATCCTTCCACAACCAGGGTCACCAGGTGCACGCCCCAAAAGGTGATTGCCACCCGTAAAGTTCCCGTCTTCCATTCAGCTACCCCACTCGTGAAGGCCACCATCCCCAGGGCAAACCAAAAGGTGACGCCGCCACTGGTCACCAACGCAGATAAGATCAGCCGCTCCCACCGTAGGAACCAGAAATCACGCGGGGCAAACCCTAGGCGGTTTACCCACGCGCGGGTCAGTTCCTGGAAGTAGCTGTTCGTCCACCACGCCACCAGCAGCAACAGCACGACCATGATTAGGGTGAATGGGAGGCGGTTGATAACCTGTCCTAACCGGAGGGGACCGTTTCTGGTGTGCTTAACGTTGGATAGTTCACTCATTTAGTTTGCTTCACTTAATGCCTGCTCATGTTTTCGGGCAGGTTTCAGAATGACCCCCAGGAGATCTGTCCCCGAATCAGCCCGCAGCATGGCTATCGTCACTGCTGGTAGGCTGGCCGCACCCGGGTAGATCAGGTAGCGTGGAGACCAGGTCGGGTCAAACTTGGCTTTAAACTCGTGCAGCCCTTTGAAGTTGTAGAACTGGTCCACATGTTCGTATATATAATGCAAGGCCCGTTCGATCGTCGGGTCGGTCTGGTTTTCCCCAATCCCCGAAAGGCCGCTCAGTCCCATGTTGAACGTGGCATACCCCTGTGCCTTGGCCCATTCGATCAGCGACACGAACAGGAAGTCCATCTGCCCCTTTTCAGCCAGGCGTCGGTGGCGCATCAAGTCAATCGAGATCTCGCTTGCCTGGTATTCGGGCAGGATGTTGGCAAATGCATCGATCGAACCTTCCGGGTTGCGGATGATGACCACCCGGGTGCTGTTCAGGTAGTCCTTGTCGAACCAGCCAAGCGAAAATCGTTTTTCGTAACCGTGCATGGTGGTCAGCCATTCATCGCTGATTTGATGCAGCTCATTCATCAGTTCGTCAGGGTGCGGTGGCTCGAGCACCTCAGCCTGGTAGCCCAACCTTTTCATCTTGTTGACCCCTGTGCGGATGTTCTTCTTCTCACCCCCGGCGATGCTGAACGTTGAAAGGTCAACGATCGCTTCGCTGCCCACACATATCGCGTGATAGCCCGCCTGCTTATAAACTTCCAGGTAATCTGGGAGAACCTGGGAATAAGCCGCCTCCCAATCATTTCGGTCGCAAAAGTCTTTAAAACTGGTGATGCAGGCGGCGATGTCCTCGGTCGGACCAATTGGGTCGCCCAGGGTGAGGGCGATACGCCCTGCAACCACATATCCAATCACCGACCCGCCCGGGCTGAAGAAGTATATCTTGTCAGTAAAAACCACCATCCGCGCCAGGCTGCTGCACCCATAGGCCTCGACGATTTCCTGGGCCTTTCTCCGCTCATCCAGGCTGGCGCCCCTACGTACAAGCACCGGTCTGATCAGCATGATCAGCGCATATCCGATGGTGACAGCCCCGACGATGTAGATTGAGCTGACGAAATAGCTCGCGAAACGAGTGGCTGGTACCAATCCAGGGTTGTAGAACTGGGTAAACATCACTGCTGTCTGGCGCGCCGCCCCAATCAGACTGAAGCTGACCCGCTGACCATTAACCATGAAATGCCGATCCAGCAGGTAGAAACCGAGAACCCCGTACACCAACGTGAATACCAGCGCCCCTAGCAGGGCCAATAATCCCGTGCGGATGGATGGTGGGTCGGAGCGCGCATGGAAATGTGGCTGCAGGTAGATCAGCCAGCCTGCTAACACCCCTGCTAGGATCGCCTCTTCATAGTCCAATCCTTTGAACAGGTGCACCGGCACCGATACGACCAAAATTGTCACCGTCAGCGCCCATGCCAGGCGCTTGCGCCTCCATAGCCCATTGGCAAGGATCAATAAGGCGAACCCCGCCAGCACGCTTGTCAGGTGACCTCCATTATCCACACCAAATGGGGAATACTGTTCCAGCAGCACAAGCCGGTTGCGCATCGTCGGCGTCAGACCGGAGAGTACATCGAGGATGCCCATTCCTGCGGTCAGGATGGCAACCAGGCGTATGCTCCATACCTCGCTCCTGGCAGATTCTTCCGCCTTGAAAGTTTTAAGCCGGCGCAGAAGGACGAACCCAATCGCCAGCGGTAGCCAGAAGGTCAGGCCGCGGAAGGATAATGCGATAACGGTGGCGCGTTCGATTGGCACGCCCAAAGAGGCAAATACCAGCGTCATCATCCCCTCGACTACTCCGATCCCTTGAGGTGTGATGGCGATGATCCAAAACAGGATCCCCATGGCGTAACCCGCCACAAGCACACCGAAGTGCACCCTCTGGTGAAATGCCATAAATAGAAAGAACAGAGTGGTCAGGTTGACCATGTGGGCTGCAAAGGCAATCCCTATCGTCCGTATCAGTAGCCCAGGTTGGGCGGCAATGGCGATGGAAGCCTCGGTGAATTCAGCTCTATTCTTTTCAACCCAGGCCTCATCCAGGAAATCCGGGCGTCTGATCAATCTGGCGATACGATTGGCAAATCTTTGCACCCAGATAAGGAGCTTCTGCAGCCCTTGTGGGCGCCATAACCCGAGCAGCAGGAAAGATGTCATCGTCCCGATAACGAGCAGCAAGATCACCGCCACGATGCTTTCGTAATATTTCAGGTTGTGGTGGGTGAATAGATACACCAGCCCCGTAACCAGGATAATGAGGAATGAGCTGAAGTCAGCCACCATTACGAGCAGGGTGCCAATTGCGGCTCGGGCTGCCGATTGGCCGCGTCTGGCAGCATCATCTACAAATAATGACATGCCGCTGGCTCCCCCGATGGGAACAGCTACATTCATAAAGATGGATGAGAATGTGATGGGGAGTAATTCAATCAGCCGGCTCTGCACTCCTACCGTCAAGAAGGCAGACTGGTACAACGCCGTGTAAATAATATAGAAAATAAAGCACGATAATACTGCGGCTGCCACCCACTGCCACTGCCCACCCATGAGGGTCTCAGCTAACTTCTTGATCTCACTGTACCGGCTGATGACCACCCAAACGAAGATGATGACTAGAATCCAGAAAATCCAGCGTCGTTTCATCTCATTCATTAGCTCCCAGGAGACATGCATTCATTATACACTTGCCCCTATTCGACGTAAGTACGATTGTATAAGAGCGCTATGAGATTGAAAACGACAGTGAAAATTTGGGTTGAGTGGCAGGAACGAGCTAGCAAGAGATTTATCTGTGTTTCCGGTTTTTCAGTGGTGGCTCAGCCAATCCTGGGAATTCCGGTGCCCCCGACGAGCGCATACGCTGCTCCTCGGTCACATGGCTGAGATGTGGTCCTTCGGTCCATTCACCGCCCTTCAGCTCGGAGGTGGCGATTTGGATGGCGTCCTGCTCGCTGTTCGCCCAGATGGTCCGGGCATACGGCTCAATGCTGCTCGCCCGGTAAATCCCCGTTTTGTGCTTCTTCTTAACCCCTTGCTTATTGGCGAATAGCCCTTCTACGTAATACTGCGGCATGCTGTCCTGTCATTCCCCGAAAAGTTGCGCAGGAGCCTGTATGGCCACCACCTCACCCCGGGCACACACTTGCCCATTGGCTGAGAGCCAGGCATCCATGACCACCTTGCGCCCCTTGATCTCCTTCACCTTGGCCCGCACCTCCAACGGAACACCCAGCGGGGTGGGTTTGAGGTAATCCACTTTGAGCGATGCTGTCACGAACCGGAAAGGCGGTGGAGTGTCCATGCTGCGCCCTTCACTTTTGTACGCCGCCGCCGCAGCCGTCCCCGTGCAGTGGCAGTCGATCAGCGAAGCGATCAGCCCGCCATAGACGTAGCCTGGGATGGCAATGTGATATACCCTGGGTGTGTAAGTGCACACGGTTTCTTCTCCATCCCAAAAGCTCTTGATCTGCAGCCCCTGCTCGTTCAAGCGCCCACAGCCGTAGCAGTAGCTCACATTGTCGGGGTAATAGTCCTGAAAGGCTTTTTCTGTCATCTTGTCTATCCAATCTCCTTGGCCGCCAGCTCTAAGATTTCAAATCCATATTCCACCAGCTCATCCAGTCTGGCTTGTTCATCGATGCTAAGACGCTCACCCGTCTCGAGGCATCCTATATAGCGTAGCAGTGAGCCGCGCAGTCCGCTCGCCCGGTGAGCATAGGTCGAATCGACCGAGAGATGCTCCAGGCGGTCGGTCAGGCGTTTGATCAGCTCCAGTTCCTGCTTATCCAAGGCTCATACCAGCAGCAGAGGTGCTCATCAAGTCAACCAGCCGCTACCACGAGATGATCTTCTCGGGTGTTAGCTTGATCAGCAGGTTCTCCGCGTCATTCAGCCAGGATTGCGGCTCAGTCTCCTTCACTCCTTCCAGGCCGAGATAGCGGATGTAAATGCGGCTGGCAATCTCGCTCACCAGCAGGCGCGGTTCCGTCACCAGCTCTACAGTTCCCTCCAACAGCACTGCCGTCAGTTTGCCACCCTCCTGTTTTGACTCAATCAGCACGGCTCCGCGCGGGTTATGCTTCAGCTCGCGGATCTTGCGTGTGCTGACGAAGCTGCTCACCCAAACCGACTCCCCATCCCACATGAACCATACCGGCACCACGTGCGGTTGCATGGTCTTCGGGTTGGTGGTTGCCAGGCGCGCCAGCACCGGTTCAGCCAGCACCGCTTCGATCAAGATTTTCCTATCGCTTTTTACTACCTCTGCCATCGACATTCTCCGCTTGATAATCTGGCTGGAGTATATTACAGAATTTAGCTGTGGACAACACCTCCAGAATCACGAGAGCCGGGTATGTAGCCCGGCTCTCAACAAGGAGGAGAAGAGAAAACCTATACTGTGTTGATCATATCTAATTACTAAGATTAATGCTTGACGGTTCAACTACGATCACCCCACGTTCACCCGTCGAACTCTCTTTCCTTACGCATGCGTTTGATCTCAGCGTGTTTTTGCTTCGATTCCAGCCGGCGTAAATTGGCCGCGCGAGTGGGTTTAGTATGGTGACGTGGCTTGGGAGCCTGGCTGGCTTGTTCTATTAATCTCACCAATCGCTCCACTGCAGCCTGGCGGTTTTGTTCCTGGGAACGGTACTGCCGGGCTTCAATGATCAGCACCCCCCGTGAGGTCATCCGCCTGCCTGCCAGCCTTACCAGGCGCTGTTTCACCTCCGCCGGCAGTGACGGTGAGCCCTCCGCATTAAAGCGCAGCTGGACCGCTGTGCTTACCTTGTTGACGTTTTGCCCACCGGGTCCGGGCGCGCGTACGTAAACGAGCTCGATTTCTTCATCGCCCAGCCGGATGTTTGGCGTGATTTCGATCATTTCATGTTTCTTCCGGAGATGGATCTATCCGTTTTGCCGAAATGTTTTCAGCAAGTTATTTACGTAAATACCTAAGCCTTTCTGCTTCCATAACCCCCTGGTTGTGCCCAGCCGGAGAAGCTCTTCCATTGGTTCTCCTTCGTCCACGAATGGGCGAATTATTCCTTCGGACTTCACTAATCGCAAGCTGCCCTCCAATGTTTCTAGAGCTCTGTTGCTGTCATTTATTTGTTTATATGCCAAAGCCTGGAGCGCCATAATATAAAAGATTTTTCCACGCCGGTCTCGGCTTTCTGCAAATGCATATAATTCTGACAAAATCTTGAGAGCGTCTTCTGGTTGTCCTTTCCACATCAGGATTTTTGCTAATGACATATAGATTCCTTCATTGAGATAAAGGATAGCTCCACCAGGATGAAGCTCACATTCTCCTAACCATTCTTCGATGCGATCGCGATCACCCACCCGGATCCAAAATTGGATTAAATTCGATCTTATGGCTGACGGAAGGTAAGGCAGTGGATAAGTTTCAAGACGGTCGAGGCATTCTTGCGCAAGCTGTATTGCTTCTTCCCGCTTTCCTTGCGCGAGCCTTAAATATGGCATGATAGAGATTCCATAATAAAGGATTTCCTCAAGCGTATCTTTGCTCGTTAAATCAATGCCTAGATCAAGGTGATTTTCGGCTTCTTCCAATCGGTTCCACTGCAATAGGATTTTACTGGAATTAATAAACAGCTGACCAAGCCTTGGATTCGGTTGTAGGTTCGCAGATGACATTTCTTGTTGCGTTTGCAAAAGCAGTTGGTAGGCTTCCCGAAATTTGCCTTGTTCACAGAGAACCGTGCTAAAATCTGCGATGGTCACTAAAGTTATATAGGTATTCCCTGCTTCCCGGCAAAGTGGGATAACCTGTAAAAAATATTTTTCAGCATTGCGAGTATCACCATCCCAATAATATGAAGCTCCAAGCAGCCAACCAGCCAGGGATCGCAGCATTAAATCATTTTGCGGGAGTTTTTCCCAGGCTAGAAGAGCCTGTTCCCTCATCACGGTCACATCCCGGTTGCTTAATTCTGCCAGAACTCCGCGGATGAGCGCGATTTCTCCAATCAGGCTGGATTTATCTTCATCCTCCCTCTCCTTTACAATCAACCATGTTTTTTCCAGCTGCTCCGAAGCGGCAGCAAATCGGTTTTGCATAATCAATGACCAGGCATTGACGATATTCAAGTGTGGTCTTGAGTGGAATAAATC